>JBAWHH010000546.1:0-6559 GCA_049593715.1 Rhodocyclaceae bacterium | reverse complement strand
GGGCAACTGCGCCGATTGGCCCGTGCGGTCCGCCGACATTGCCCTATGAGCGTCGATCGTTGTCTCTCCAATCGACCGCCCTTGGCATTCTCGTCGAGCGGATCGATCGCAAAGGGAAATAAGAACGGCCCGCCTGGCTATCCGGGCACTTCTCTGCAGACTCAGGGTCCTCGGCGGGGAGCCCTTCGCATATCGAGGCTCCCTCACCGCGGAATCACGGCCGGCTCGCCCAGACACCCGCCCGCGGACGAAGCCTTGAAGCAGAAATCCCCGATCAGGCTGCTCGACTCCCAGGGGATCTGCTGCTGGCGCGTGTCCTCGGAAACCGCCACGCGCACCCGCTTGAACAACTGCTCCACCGGCAGCCCTGGGGTGCGCATGTTGGCCACCAGATGCCTCGCGTACGCGCTGTGGCCGTCCGCCCCGTCGAAGGCCACGGCCCCCGGCGCGGCGGAGAAAGCGATCAAGGTTCCCCGCGGCGCGGCGATCTGCGCCAGGCCCGGCATCACGCTACGTGGGGCCCCCAGCCAGCGCATGCGCGTCCCCGCGCCGAACCGGTTGTTGCGGCAGGCATCCAGAATCACCACATTGACGCCCGAGCGAAACTGCCCCAGCTTATCCACGAACTCCGTGGCATCGGCCGTCCTCGCGGGCACGTCGTCCTCACCCTGAATGAGCGCATCGACCGGAACCAGATAGTTTCGGCCCTTGAGCTGCAAGCCGTGGCCGGCGAAATACACCACCCGCACCTGGCTCGCCCGAGCGCGTTGGAGGAACTCGCGCATGGCATCGAGCATCTGCGCCATCGTCGCATTCTCCAGCTGGATGATCTCGAAGCCCAGCTCCCGCAGCGCCGCGCCCACCGCCCGCGCATCACTGGGTGGATTTTGTAGCGGCGCCTGCGCGTAGCTGCCGTTGCCGATCACCAGCGCAAGACGCCCGTCTCCTCGCAGCGTCGCGTTCGGCTGGGCATGCAAGCCTCCCACCAGCGTGAGCAGCGGCAGACACAACGCGGCCTGCAGCCAACGCCGCCGGCTGAGACAATGGGGGCTCGTCGGCGGGCTCATTGCCCTGCCGCCGGCCGGTTGAACACGGCCACCCCGTCCACGATGGCACTGCCCTCAAGCTGACGGCGCGCCGCATCGATCTGCTCCTCTGGCACCCAGACCAGATAATCGCCCAACTGGGTCGGCCCATCGATCACCCGTCCCGAAATCTGCACCAGGAGCAAGCGCATATCCCGTTCGGTCGCCTCGGGCTTGAAACTGACCCGCAGCACGGGTTCCATCACCACAGGCCCCGACGCGGGCAGCTCGCGCGTCTGCCCAAAGTCAGCGACAGGCTGATCCCGGGTCAACAGCACGCCGATAACCCCCGCCTGGGCGAGGACCAACGCTGTGGCGATGGCCAGGGCGGGCCGCGAGGCGAAGCGCCCCCAGGTTTCCACGAGGCGAGAAAGCCACGACCGGCTTGCCTGGTCGGCGCGCACCCGGGCCATCAGGCGATCCAGGCCCACCTCGGCGGGCAGCGCATCCACCTGGGCGTGGAGATTCTCCTGCAGGCGCTGGTGCCACTGCCATTGGGCGTGGGCCTGTGCATCCTCGCGGATCAGTTGCTCGACCCAGGCGCGATCCTGTTCGTCGATCTGCCCTGTGACGTACCACGACATCAACTCGTCCAGGCGTTGCTTGGTGGCCGTATCCATGTTGCGCACCTCTTCCTTCCTCTCAGGCCATCTCGTCGCGCAACAGGCGCTCGAGGCACCCCTTGATCTTCTGTCGTGCGTGAAAGAGCCGGGTCTTCACCGTGTTCTCCGGACATTGCTGCAACTGCGCGACCTGCGCCAAAGCCAGACCTTCGTAGAACACCAAATACAGGCACTCCCGGTGCAGGTCCTGCAGTTTCTCCGGGCAATGGCGCACGCCGCGCCGGTGTTCCTCTTCGGCCAGCACTTCGAAGACGCCCAGATCCTGCGACGGCATGTCCTCATCCAGTTCCTCATACGGGGCACGGCGCGCACGCAGCGCCGACAAAATCTTGTTGCGGCTGATGCCCAGCAGCCACGTCGAGAAGCTCGACTCCCCGCGAAAGCGCAGCGGAAACCGCCACACCTCGTAGAGCGTATCGCTCACGATCGCCTCGGCTTCCCCCTCATCGTGCAGGCGGTTCAAGGCAAAGGCGTAGATGCGCCGGGCAAAGCGTCGATGTAGCTCCCGCAGGGCATGCTCTTCACCCCGGGCGATGCGTTGGAGGAGTTCTTGTTCCGTCTCGCGGGCAAAGGACATGGCGTCTGTCTGATGATGAGTCGCGGCTCAAGGCGCCGCGGTTCAAACTATTTTGCCATCCCTGTGACATTGGCCGGGTCTTCTTGAGGCAAGACGCCTGAACGCGTCCTGCATGCCCTCGCGCCACCCGAATCCCCCCAGCCCCCGACAGCGAGCCGCCGTCTCTCAAACCGTGTCGTCGCCCAGGCCCATTTATGCCCTGCGCCAAGCCCAGGCGACGACAGGCACAAAGATGTGTGAACCGATCGGCCCGACCTTGCGACTCAGTTAGCGAAACGAGGGGATATCGCCCCCTCGCCAGAACAAATCAAACGCGAGGTCACCATGAACAAGAGAACCTGCTTGCGCCTGCCCATCATCTTGATGGCCGCCGGTATCGGCTTCGCCCAGGCGGGCGACGTCCTGCTCTACCGCCAGGGCGAGACGCCCAGGCCGGACGACATCGCCCGCATTCTCGCCGGCGGCGCGGCGGGGCTGGCCCAGTCTGCCGAAGCGGCCCCCGTCCGTACTCGCGGCCTCCGGCTGCTGCCCGATGAAACCGTTGCCGCCCAGCCCACGCCGGTTGCGAGGCTTGCCGCGCCTGGCACGCCCGCTGCCGGTGAGGCGAGCGCCTTCGCCCTGCAGATCCAGTTCCCCTACAACTCGGCCCAGGTCCCGCCCGAGATGGCCCCGGCCCTGGATGCCGTGGGCGAAGGCATCCGGCTTGCCGGCGCACAGGTGCGCGTGGTGATCGAAGGCCACACCGATGCGGTCGGCTCCGCCCAATACAACTTCATTCTCTCGCGCCGGCGCGCCGAGGCGGTGAAGCACTACCTCGTCTCGCGCTACGACATCCCCGCCGCCCATTTGGAGGTTGTGGGCAAGGGCAAGTTCGAGCCGTTGGTGCGCGACAACCCCCTGGCCCCCGAGAACCGGCGCGTGCAGTTCCGCCCGGCGGGCGCCTGATCCCGAATCCCCGCCCGCTTTCTTTGGGGGCGGCTCCCTGCAAGACCCCAGTCGTTTCTTTCCCCCCGCTTCAACCATAAGGAGATAGTCATGAGCAAACTGATCACCACCGCCTTCGTTTCCGCCCTCGCGCTCGCCTCTGGCAGCGTGCTCGCCGCCTCGCAATCCGAGGTCACCGTCGATGGGGCGAGCCAGAAGCAAAGCGGTGCCCTCAACAACCAGCAGATGGATGTGGGCAACGCCAAGGCGGGCCTGCTCGGCTCGGCGAAGACCAAGGTCAACGCGAAGAATCTGTCGCAGACGCAAAGCGGCGCCCTGAACACCCAGAAGATGGAAATCGGCAACGCCCAGGGTGGGCTGCTGGGTGCGGCCGAATCGAACGTAAAGGCCGATGGGGTCAGCCAGCAACAATCCGGCGCCCTCAATGCCCAGCGTCTGGCCATCGGCAACGCCCAGGCCGGTCTGATCGGTGCGGCCAAGACCAACGTCAACGCGAAGAACGTCTCGCAGACCCAGAGCGGTGCGCTCAACGCCCAGACCCTGGAAGTGGGTAACGCCAAGGGCGGACTGCTCGGCAAAGCGGAGACCAATGTGACGGTCGACGGCGCCAGCCAGAAACAGTCCGGGGCGCTCAACGCCCAGACGATGGCCATCGGCAACGCCCAAGGCGGCCTGCTCGGCGCAGCCAAGACCAACGTCAACGCGAAGAACATCTCGCAAACCCAGAGCGGTGCGCTCAACGCCCAGAAGATGGAAATCGGCAACGCCCAGGGTGGGCTGCTTGGCGGGGCCGAAACCAACGTGAAGGTCGACGGCGTCAGCCAGAAACAATCCGGGGCGCTCAACGCCCAGAGCATGCGCATCGGCAACGCCAAGGGTGGCCTGCTCACGGGGGCGAAGACCACGGTCGTGGCGAAGAACGTCTCGCAGAACCAGAGCGGCGCGCTCAACGCCCAGGGCATGAACCTCGGTAACGCCGAATAAGACCGGCCGACACCGTGACCCACCGGGCCGGCAGCCCTGCCGGCCCGGCAAGACCCCAGGAGGACACCCCATGCGCCTTGTTCCCATAGTCCTGAGCCTCGTCCTGAGTCTGCCATTGGCAGCCCGGGCAGTCGATGCCGAACCCGGCGATCTGGATGAGCACACGCTGGCCAAGATGGCCAAGGCACGCGCCAAGGCGGGCAACCAGGGCCATCAGAAAGACAAGGATGCCGCCAGCCTCATCGAGGAAGACCCGGGTAATGGGTCCAAAGGGTTGAGTTCCTGCGGCGTCAACATCGGCAATTCGGTCAATTCTCGGCCCGGCCAGGCGCCCAAGGAAATCGTCGTCGTCGTCAAGGGCGACTTCATCAATGCCAACAACCGCTGCAAATGACCGCGGTTAGCAGAAAGAGGCGGGGGAACAAGATGAACACACGCAATCGTTTGGCCCACAGGGGTCGCTTGAGCGCACTAGCCCTCTGCGTGGCGGGGCTGCTCATTGGCTGCGCCGGCCAGGTGAAGCAGGAGACGCTGCAGGCGGCCGAGGAAGTCAAGAAAGGTCCGGCGGCGGCGCCGTTTCGCAGCATCACGAATTTCTCCGCGGCGCTGCGCTGCATGGACACCCAGATGATCCAGTTCGGTGTGCGGGACGTCTCCCTCCTGGTAGAGGATCTGGCCGACCAGACCAAGAAGGTCAATGCCGGCACGCGCGACATGCTGATCTCGGCGGTCTCGGACATGACCAAGCGCAGCCGGGCGATCCGCTTGGTGGCCTATGGCCAGGACTCGGGCAACCTCATCGGCTTCTTGAAGGAGGCCGAGCGCAAGCAGGCCTATGCGGTCGTTCCCCAGTACGACATCAAGGGTTCGATCTCCCAGTACGACGAGAGCGTGGCGAAGAAAGAGTCGTCCTTCGGCCTGTCCCTGGGCGAATATCTCAATTACGGACGGGCCAACGTCGGCGGGGCGACGGTGCTGGGCATCGATCTGACGGTGCTCAATACCGAAGATCTGTCGGTGCTGCCCGGGGTCAATTCGCGCAATGCCGTGCTGATCTACAAGCAGGGCAAGGGCATGGATGCCGATGCCCAGTACCACAAGTTCGGCATCAACTTCACCTCCGCTCTGTCCAAAGCCGAAGGCAACAGCCAGGCGCTGCGCAACCTCATCGAGCTGGCGGTGATCGAACTCATCGGCAAGCTCACCCGGACGCCCTACTGGGCCTGCCTGGGCGCCGATCCGAAGGGCGACGCAGTCCAGAATGAGATCGCCGACTGGTACTACGCCATGACGAGCGATGCGGCGCAGCTCATCGGCTACTTCCAGTACCAGTTAAGCGTGCGTGGCCTCTACGGCGGGCCGGTGGACGGTCAGGGCAACCCCCAACTGGGCCAGGCGCTCTCGAGCCTCAAAGCGGCCCTGGGCCTGGAAGCCAACGCCAAGATCAACCAGGAACTGTTTGCCGCGTACCTGAACGCCGATTTCGCCCGGCTGCAAGCCGATCAGGCCAAGCCACCAGCCCAAGGTGGTACGGCCGGTCCGGAACCGCTCGCCCTAGCGATTGCCGCCGCCAACGGCGCATCGAAGTTCAAGCGCGGCGAGCTGGTCAATCTGGTGGTCACGCCGAGCCGCGATGCCCACGTGGTCTGCTACCTGCGCGATGAAGACCAAAAAGTGCAGCGCTTCTTCCCCAACCGCTTCAGGAAGTCCGCCTTGGTCAGCGCGGCCGAACCGCTGCAATTGCCCGGCAGGATGCGTTTCCAGATTACCGCCAGCGACAACGGCATCGCCGAGACGGTGGCCTGCTTTGCCAGCCCGAGGGAAGTCCTGGGCACGCTAGCGCCACCGCTCAATGGATCGGACTTCGAATCCCTGGCCGGTGCCACCCTGGACACCCTCCAACACGCCTATGCCCAGGCGGCGGGCCCGGCCCTGGGGATGGCCCGCTTCACCATCGAGGTTGATTGAACCCGCGGAGCGCAGATCATGACAAGGAAGACCAGAATGAAGACGCTTTGGGCCGTACTGCTCGCCGGGTGGACCGCCGCTGACCTTGCCAGGGTCGGCGAGATCCCGGTACCGGATGCCGGCACAAACCTGTCCCCTGCCCCCGAGGCGGCCACCCAGGTGGTCGGCGCGCGCCGCGAGCCAGTCAGCCCCAGGAAAGGCGGCCCTGCGCCGTCACGACCCACGCTGCGTTGCTGGCAGTACGGGCGGCTGATCTTCGAGGAGCCGCTCGCCAGCCTGCCGCCCGAAGCGGCTGGTCCGGGCTACCTCTTCCAGGGCAAGGCGGGCCAGCGCTCGGTGCGCCTGCTCGACATCCACACCGCCACGTGTGTCATCCA
>JBAWHH010000545.1:0-1677 GCA_049593715.1 Rhodocyclaceae bacterium | reverse complement strand
TCAGCCGCGACACCGTGGCGTTGGTGTCTTCTTTGAGCTGGCCGAAGGTGCCCGCGTACTCGGCCGTGATCTGTTGCGTCAGATCCCCCTGCGCCACGCTGTTCAACACCCGCGCGATGTCGCCCAGGCCGCTGGAGACGATGTCGACGAACTTGTTCATCCCCTCGGTCATCTGCAGGAAGAACCCCTCCTTGCCCTCGGGATCCAGCCGATGGGCAAAGTCGCCGCGCACGGCGGCACCCAAGAGTTGGGCCAGTTCCTGCTCGGCCTTCACCTCACCAGTGCGATCGGCCCATTCCACCACCGACCCCAGCCGTTCGCCTTGATCGTTGATCACCGGATTGGCGACGAGGCGGAATGTACGCCCCCCCACCTTGATCTCGGTCCGGTGCACGCTCGTGAGACGGCCCAGCATGTTCCTCTGGTGCGCCGGATTCTTGTGGAACGCGTCGAAGTTGTTCCCCAGCAGCTTCTCCGCCCGAAAGTTGGGCAGATCCTTGCGCATATCGCTTTCCGCCACCCGCATCATCTGGCTGACCGCGGCGTTCATGTAGATGATCTGGCCGTCGTTGTCGGCGACCATCATGTTCGTCGATGCCTTGTCGAGCGCGCTCTGGATGCGCAGGCTGTCCGCCGCCACCTTGCGCTCCGCTTCGATGCGCTCGCGCAACTGGCGCTGCATCTCCTTCATGGAGGCGAGCAGGCTGCGGGAATCGCCCTTGCCCAGCGGAATATCGTTGTCCAGCCGCCCGGCCGCGATGCTCTCCGCAATCTTTGCCGCAAAAGCCGGCTCGCCGCCCATCTGGCGCACGATGCCGCCCACGATCACCATGCCCAGCCCGATGGTGAGCATCATGGAGACGGCCACCAGGCCGAGGTACACCGAAAGGGCGGTGAGGGCCGCAGATTCTTCGGCGGAGATGGCCTCACGAATGTCGGCGGAGAAGCGTTCTTCGACCACCCGCAGCAGATCGATCTTTGCCGTGATTTTGGTGAACCAGGTTTCCGGCGAATAGGAGACAGCCGAGTTCGGACCCGAGTCACGAACCATTTTCTCGATCTGCAGGATCTCGGCGACGACGGGATCTTCCAGCTTCGCCTTGAGAAAAGCCTCCTGATCGGGCGAAGCGAAAGACACCGTGATGCGCTGATAGTTGGACTGGTCGCCCAGCAGCGTCAGCCACGTATTGAACTCCTGGGCGGAGATCTGGCCGGCACTGAAGGCGCCATTGAGCAGCGCACGCTCCTGCCCGTTGCGCTCCTTGAGGTAAAGCAAAGCGCCCTTGGCATTCACCAAGCGCGAAATTTTCGCCGTCGGCATCTGGTTGCCGGTGCGGGCGGCGATCTCGAACAGGTTGGTGATCAGGTCGCTGTAGAAGCGGAAAGACTCTGGCGGCAGCATTCGCTGGGCCGAAATCTTTTCCCTTGCTTCCGTGAGGGAACCCAACAGCCCGTCGGTGCTCTCGAGGAGTTTCTGAAAGCGCGGTCCGACCTTGCTCGGATCCACCGCGGCGATGCTCTGCTTGAGCGCCTTCACCTTGGCATCGCCGGCCTCCCGCTGAGACGGCAACCGGTCGGCGAACTTGGCACCTTTGCTGGCGAGAAAGCCAGCACTCATGCCACGCTCTTTCTGCAGCTCGTGGGCGACCTCTCCCAAGGCGACGACCAGTTCACCCA
>JBAWHH010000544.1:0-1981 GCA_049593715.1 Rhodocyclaceae bacterium | reverse complement strand
GGAATCACGACTTGACCTTTGTCGGACACGGTGACGGTGGACATGGTGAGCGAAACCCTCTTACGTGGTCAGAAAGCCTACCTGAGCCTTTGCCATTGGTCACCGTGGGCCATCTCCACGGCCACGGTGAACTTATTCACCGTCTTTCCGGCGCAGGCGGGAATCCAGATTCGTTAGTCTATTCAGGGCATTAACAACCATCTTGAGAGGCGAACTGGATTCCCGCTTACCCCCGCGGGAATGACGGTAAAACAATGAGTTGTGGGTAGAACAAATCAACCGTGATTCCCGCTTGGCCCCACGGGACCGACGGTACGCTGATGAGCCGTGGCTTGAACGGAATCAGCCGGGACAACCCCCGCCCCTTGGGATGACCGTTCTGCCTTGTCCCCCGCGGCATCTACCGCACCGCCACCGTCTGCCCTTTCCACAGCGGATCTTGCCAGCGGTGGAAAGTGCTCAGATTGCCTGGGCGGTCGGCCTGCTTTTCGACGTTCAGGGTCGCCAGGTTTCGTACTTCGAAGCTCTGCCGGTATCGGGCTTCCGTCCTGATTTCCCGGGCCGTGAGTATCTGCGCGCTGCCGGCGACCCAGCCGGCGAATTCGACGTAACCGAGGCTCGGATTGTCCAGTCCCGGCGGCAGGACTTCGATCGTCCAGCCTTCCGGCCCCTGGCGGAACATCCACATTTCGCGCCACGTATCCAGGGGCTGGACCGCCAGTGCGAGGGCGGTTCCCTCGCGGTTGGCGGTGGCCGACGCGGTCCACACGACGCCGTAGGTGCAGCGGGTGGCCAGCGGATTCGCGGCGGCGTGTTTGGCGTCCACCAGATGGATGCAGGTTTCGCCGGGCTGGCCGGGTTTGGTGACCACCGACAATTTGGCCGGCGCTTTCGTCCCGCCCGCTGGCGCTGCAGGAAAAGCGGCCCAGCGGGAGGCGCCGACGCGGATGGCGGCATCGCTATAGGCGGGGGCGTCGCTTTCCATCAGTTCGCTCTTGTTGATGGCGGCGAGTTCTTCGATGGCGCGGGCGCCGGCGGCCTGGGCGGTGGCTTGCCCGGTTTCCGTCCGGCGGCTGCGCTGGTACGCCAGGCTGGCCCAGACGCCGGCTTTGCGCAGATGGAGGCGGTTTTTCGCCACTTCCGGCAGGTCGCGGGTTTCCACCCGGTCGAGCACTTCGGCACGCCAGTTGTCGTGGGCGAAGCGTTCCACAGGCGTCAGGCTGGGCGGCACGCACTCGTGCTTGGTCAGGGCCAAGGCCGCCCGCGCTTTCTGCTCCGGGGTGGAAGGCAGGGCGAGGACGCGCCGGTCGGCATCGCCGTCGTAGCAGAGCTGGACCTGCCCGTCCCGCTCGACGCTCTGCATCCCGACGCCGTAGGCGGCCGCCACTTCCAGGTGGGCGGCGGTCGTCTCGGCAGCGGCTTTGCTCTGGCGCGAGGAAGCCCGGCGGGCCAGGCGCTCGGCCATGGTGCCGATGGCGTCGAAGGCTTCGCTCTCGCGCTCCGGCGACGGCGCGGATTTCAGGTAGGCGGTGCCGTAGGCGATACCCAGAGCTTCCGAGCCCGGCATGTCCTTGAGGAAGCGGACGATCGACAGCATTTCCGGGGCGGCTTCCGGCTTGAGCGACTGGACGCGGGCCTGGCCGGCGCGGACGTAGCCGGCGCGTTCGCGGCGATGGTCATAGACCTGCAGGTAGTCGCCTTTCTGGCCGCGGATTTCCAGGCGGTCGCCCTGCCAGAGGGCCGCCTGTTGCGGCGCGGAGTCGCGGGGAGCAGCGCGCAAAGCGGTTTGATCCTGGGTGACGATGGCGATGACGGTGAGGGCAGCGGCGGCAAGCATGGTCATTGTCCCTCGGCGGTCGTTTCAGCCGGAACCTGCTCGGTAGCGGCGACCGGCTGTGCCGTTGCCGCTTGCCGGCCGGCGCCGAGCAGCGCGGAGCCGATGAAGCCGCCGTCCACCGGGGTCGGCGCGATGATGACCGAG
>JBAWHH010000543.1:0-16134 GCA_049593715.1 Rhodocyclaceae bacterium | reverse complement strand
CGACCTGCCCGTTCAGCCATCGTTGCCGCATCGTCCTGTACGAGAAGCAGATGGACTTCCAGGTCATCGACGTCGACCTGTTCAACAAGCCCGAGGACATCGCGGTCATCAACCCCTACAACCGCGTGCCGGTGCTGGTGGATCGCGATCTCGTCCTGTATGAGTCGAACATCATCAATGAGTACATTGATGAACGTTTTCCGCACCCGCAATTGATGCCTCCAGATCCGATCATGCGCGCTCGCGCTCGGCAGCTACTTTTTACGCTGGAGCAGGAATTGTTCTCCCAGGTGGACGCGTTGGAGAAGAATCTGAAGGCTGCGGAAAAGGCCCGCATTCATGTACGGGATCGATTGGTCGAACTTTCCGCGATTTTTACCAAGCAGAAGCACATGCTGGGCGAAGAGTTTTCGATGATTGATGTCGCCATTGCGCCGCTGCTTTGGCGGCTGGAGCACTACGGTATCGAACTCGGGAAGCAGGCGGCTCCTCTGATGAAGTACGCTGAGCGGATTTTCAGCCGCCAAGGCTTCATTGATGCTCTGACGCCATCTGAGAAGGTGATGCGCCGCTGAGCGCTGCCGCTGTGAATCCGCCTAGTACAAAACCCTATCTGATTCGCGCCATCTACGAGTGGTGTGGCGACAACGGTTATACGCCCTATGTGTCTGTCGCGGTTGATGAGCGTACTCGCGTACCCCGTTCATACGTCAAAGACGGCCAGATCGTACTTAACGTCGGTCCTGAGGCTGCCCATCAACTGCACATGGGCAACGATTTCTTAACCTTCGCGGCCCGCTTTGGCGGGGTTGCTGAGAATCTTTCCGTTCCCGTTGGTCGGGTCGTTGCGATCTACGCGCGAGAAAACGGCCATGGCATGGCCTTCGAGTTGGAGGAGACTGCGGCGGAGCCGGACTCTTCCCCAGCGTCAAACGGAGCGGAGGAAAATTGCTCTGAGCCTGCCACCGCTACGGCGCGGCCGACCGGAGTCAGGCCGCATCTGACCCGTGTGAAGTAGCGTCTCCTTCCATTTGGCCTGATCCGGGAAGTCCGCTCTCGCTGTAGGCAATGGCTTCTTTATCATCGGACGAGCAGGTGGCGCCGAACGGCGGCCGCCTGCTGTGGATTCCGGATGTTGGTGACGTTGCGGCGATAGAGTGCTTGCCACCGCTCGCCCGGATGGCGAAATAGGTAGACGCTGTGGACTTAAAATCCACTTCCTTTGGGAGTACGGGTTCGAATCCCGTTCCGGGCACCAAGCCGCCGTCCAGAGCCTGTAACCATGGCAAATCAAGACGACGTACGACTTCGACAAAACTGCGTTCGCGTTGCTTTGCTGGCATAGAAGCGGAACTTGCCCGGGTGTTAGCACTCTCACCGTGGGAGTGCTAAGATTTCGCCCAAGGAGGGTTTTTTCGATGTCTGAATCTCTTGCTCTGCCTGTCCCGTCCCTGGTTGGTGGTTTGGACGGATATATTCAGGCCGTGAATCGGTTTCCGATTCTGAGCGAAACCGAAGAAGTGGATCTTGCCCGGCGTTTTCGGCACGAGGGTGATTTGTCCGCAGCACGCCGGTTGGTTCTTTCTCACCTACGTCTGGTAGTGTCTGTGGCAAGAGGCTACCAAGGCTACGGTCTTCCGCACGCGGACCTGATCCAGGAAGGCAATATCGGCCTGATGAAAGCCGTGAAGCGCTTCGATCCGGAGCGGGGCGTGCGCTTGGTGAGCTTTGCTATTCACTGGATCAAAGCGGAGATACACGAGTTTATTCTGCGCAACTGGCGTCTGGTGAAGATCGCCACTACCAAGGCACAGCGCAAGCTGTTCTTCAATCTCCGCAGTCTCAAGAGTGGCCTGCACACCATGGGGCCGGAAGAAGTGCAATCCGTTGCCAGCCAACTTAAGGTCAAGCCTGAAGAGGTGATGGAAATGGAAACGCGGCTTTCGGGGCAGGACATTCCGCTCGAGCCCATCACCGACGATGAGGATGAGCGGGTGGCGCCGATCGCATATCTTGCCGATCCGCACGCCGAGCCGTCAGAAGTTTTGGCAGAGCGCCAGGCCCAGGCGCGACAGGAGTCGGGCCTCAAACAGGCCTTGGCCAGCCTGGATGACCGCAGTCGCGACATCATCGAACGGCGCTGGCTTAAGGAAGGCGACACGGCGACGCTGCATGAATTGGCGGGCGAGTATGGCGTCTCGGCGGAACGAATTCGCCAGATCGAATCAAAGGCGATGCAAAAGATTCGCGGGCATCTCGTCGCAGCCTGACGACCCGATTCGTATCGGCAGTTGGGCGTATCCGAGCACGAAAGGCGGCTCCGGTCGCCTTTGTTTATATTGCACTCCCAATTTCTTGGGCCGCTTAGCGGTCATCAAGCAGGAGACTGAGGTCGTAGGTGATATTTTGTCGCTCCTCGCCATGGCGGATGTCGAGCCGCAATCGGCGTTGCGGGTCAATGACGTAGATCCCTGCGGTGTGGGCCATGGAATAGCTGGTGGCCGTTCTTCCTGGCCCCTTCTGGTAGAACACCTTGAACGCGGGGGCGATGACGCGGGTTCTCTCCTTGTCACCATAGAGCCCGAGACACGACGGGTGAAAAGCCCGTACTACTGTGCAAGCACTTGCGCGGTATCGCGCGCGGGATCCACGGTGGCGAAAAGTACCTGAACTTCGGTCTCGCGAGCGCCGAGCCAGTCCATCACCTGCGCCATGGTGGCGAGATTGGTTGGGCACAAATCGGGGCCATGCGTGTAACCAAAAAAATGCGTTACGAGGTTGCCGCGAAAATCCGCCAGTGAGCGGAGATTTCCTGAGTGGTTAAAAGGGAAGAAGCCCCCCTCCGTATTCTGCCCGGGTGATATCCGTGCCGAAAAAGGCCGTAGCTCCTTGTCTGCGGCAGCCGGCGATTGGAGCGCCTGCCAGAACCAGCGTCCACGAGGGGCTCACGGCAATTGCCTATTGTGCAGCGAGGGCCGTGAGCAACTTGTCGTGAATGCCCCCGAACCCGCCGTTGCTCATTATCAGCACATGGTCGCCGGGGCGGGCGCGGGCGGCTATTGCGGCGATGATCGCGTCGAGATCCTCGCTGGCTATGGCTTTGTCTCCCAACGGCGCGAGGGCCGCTGCGGCGTCCCAGCCCAGGTTAGCCCCATAACAGTAGGTCCTGTCTGCCTCAGCGAGACTAATGGGCAACTGGGCCTTCATTACGCCTAGTTTCATGGTATTGGAGCGCGGCTCCAGCACTGCATGGATAGGTGCGCCGCCCACAGCTTTACGCAACGCCTTGAGGCTGGCGGCAATGGCGGTAGGGTGGTGGGCAAAGTCGTCGTAGACCGTGACACCACGAACGATCCCTCGAACCTCCATGCGCCGCTTCACGCCACGGAAGGTGGTGAGCGCTTCTATCGCAATCCTTGGCGGGACGCCGGCGTGGCGCGCCGCAGCCACCGCTGCTACGGCGTTCAGACGATTGTGGGCGCCGGGCAATGGGAGTCTTGCCGTGCCGAAAGTCTCCTCAGCCAATGCGATCGGGAATCGGCCGTCGCTATCCGCTTCGCCCGCCCACCATCCGTGGGGTGAATTAAACCACTCGACGGGCGTCCAGGCCCCGCGCTGCAATACCCGCTTCAAGGCATCTTCACCGGCGTTGGCAATGAGCAGGCCATTGCGTGGCATTGTTCTGACGAGGTGGTGGAATTGCGTTTCGATGGCTGCCAGATCGGCGAAGATATCGGCGTGATCGAACTCCAGGTTGTTGAGGATCGCAGTGCGAGGGCAGTAGTGGACAAACTTAGATCGCTTGTCGCAAAAGGCCGTGTCGTACTCATCGGCCTCGATGACGAAAAATGGGGATTCGCTCCAGCGCGCCGATTCGCCGAAGTCGACGGGTACGCCGCCGACCAGGAAACCTGGTTTGAGGCCGGCCGATTCGAGAATCCAGGCCAGCATGGAGGTGGTGGTCGTCTTCCCGTGCGTACCCGCCACCGCCAGCACCCATTTGCCGCGCAGGACTTCATTCGCCAGCCATTGCGGGCCCGAGATATACGGCAGCCCCCGCGCCAGAATCTCTTCTAGAAGGGCGTTGCCCCGGGAAATTGCATTGCCCACCACGAACACGTGGGGAGTCAATTGCACCTGCTCTGCGGCGTAGCCTTCGATAAGCTCGATGCCAGCCTGCTGGAGTTGGATGCTCATGGGTGGGTAGACGCTTGCGTCACAGCCAGTGACGCGGTGACCCGCCGCCCTTGCGAGCAATGCGATGCCTCCCATGAATGTTCCGCAGATGCCTAGGATATGAATGTGCATGTGTAACACGGTATAAAATGGCGGGCCATTGTAGCCAATGTGCGGCGAAAACGCCGCGATCTTGCCGATATGCCGCAAAAACCACGCACCGGTTCGCCGCGTCTTGCGCCGATGCGTCGCCGCATCGCCAGCCTTGCCGCACAACTCATGGCGCGGGACGGGATTGACGACTATGGCTTTGCCAAGCGCAAGGCAGCACGCCAACTCGGCGCCCCGGAAACCGAAGCGTTGCCGAACAACGCCGAAGTAGAAGCGGAATTGCGTGCCTACCACGCAATCTATCAAAGCGACGAGTTGAAGGAACGCCTGCAGTTGTTGAGGACAGCCGCGCTGCGGGCCATGCGGCTCCTGGAAGGATTTAGTCCCTACCTGACCGGTTCAGTGCTGGACGGGACTGCGGGGCGATTTGCTGAAGTGGAACTGGCGCTTTTTCCGGAGAGTGCCAAGACCGTAGAGCTTTTCCTGCTAGATCGGCGGATTGAGTACCGGCCCGAGCAACCGCATCGGGGCGAAGTTGCGGCGGCGGAGACCGTGCTCAAGTTCGATCTGGACGGGATCCAGTTTGCGGCGGCCGTCTTTCCAGCCGTTGCTGAACGGGCGCAGCCGCGCAATCCCCATTCGGGCCGGTCGATAGATCGCGCGCCCCTAGCCGTGGTCGAGGCTTTGCTCCGGAGGGATTCGTGAGGAGTGTGTCTCAGATTCTTGGGATTGGACTCGTCGTCGCGGTGACGATCGCGGCCGGTGCGTTCGTCAGCGGTTCGCGACCGCAGCAATGGGCTGGCGACACGAGCAGTGCCTCGGCCGAGCTCCTTGCCCTGTCCCTCGAAGATAGCTCTGGCGTCCCACAGTCTTTTGCCCGATGGCGCGGAAAAGTGCTGGTCGTGAATTTCTGGGCAACTTGGTGTCCGCCCTGCACCGACGAAATTCCCGAGTTCAGTCGGATGAGCGAGCAGTGGGCCCCCAAGGGTGTTCAATTCGTCGGAATCGGCGTCGATCAGGCGGACAAGATCCGCGAATTTGCCCGGCGGAGTACGGTTAGCTATCCATTGCTGATTGGCCCTCCCAACGCAATGCAAATGGCCGTGGCTCTGGGGGATCGAGCGGAAGGGCTGCCCTTTACCGTCGTGATCGACGCCAACGGCCGCGTGAAAACGACCCGGCTTGGGCGTTTAGACGAAAAGGAGTTGGCCGTGATTCTGTCGTCCGCGCTCTGATTGCGCGCGGTTGTCGCGGTCTTGGGTGGAAAAGTGTCACGATTTCCGGCAAACTTGCGGCCATGATACGGGTAAACCGCAGTGCTGCTGCCGACGCTGAGAGCCAGCCGAATTCCTCTTCCACGAAACTTCTCGTTCTCCACGGTCCAAATCTGAACCTGCTTGGGGGCCGCGAGCCGGAAATCTACGGTAAGACCACCCTCGCAGACATCCACCTTGCCATGGAAAGCTTGGCGCGGGCGGCGGGCGTTGCGTTAGAGAGTTTTCAAAGCAATAGCGAAGGTGAGTTGATCAATCGCGTGCAGGCTTCAGCAAGTGAAGGCGTCGACTTCATCATTCTGAATCCGGCCGGTTATACGCACACGAGTGTTGCGCTGCGTGACGCACTGGCGGCGGTCGCCATTCCTTTCATCGAAGTTCATTTGTCGAATATTTTCGCCCGCGAGCCGTTTCGCCACCATTCCTATTTTTCCGACCTGGCGGTTGGGGTCATTTCGGGATTTGGCGCCGCGGGATATGAGCTCGCCCTCCAATACGCGCTGCGGCGCGTCACCAGTGCCCGGTCTGCGGGCTGACAGCAGGAGAAAACGGCGCTCGGGCGCCGTAAGCACAGGATATGGCTATGGATCTGCGTAAGCTGAAGAAACTGATCGATCTCGTTCAGGAGTCCGGCATTTCCGAACTGGAGGTCACCGAGGGCGAGGAGCGGGTTAAGATCGTCAAACACAGTGCGGTGCCGAGTTCTGCCACGTACCCGTCGGCATTGGCATTGCCGCCGGCGGGGGTAGCGGTGGCATCTCCAGCGACACAGAATTTGCTCCCGGCGGCTGAGGTACCGGCATCCCAGTTGGATGGCCAAGTCGTCAAAGCTCCGATGGTGGGTACTTTCTATCGTTCGTCGGCGCCGAACGCCAAGGCGTTCGTCGAGGTCGGTGACGCGGTGGCAGCCGGCGAGACTTTGTGCATCATCGAAGCGATGAAGCTCATGAACGAAATCGAATCCGATGTTTCCGGTACGGTTCGGGCGATCCTGGTGGAAAACGGCGAACCGGTCGAATACGGGCAGCCGCTGTTCATCATCGAATAGGCCACAGGGCCGTGACTGCGCGAATGTGCGGCGATATGTCCTGATCGCGCTGCGAACTCCAGAAAAATCACATGTTCGAGAAGATTCTTATCGCGAATCGCGGCGAGATCGCCCTGCGTATTCAACGGGCCTGCCGTGAACTCGGAATCAAAACGGTAGCCGTACATTCGGATGCCGACGCGGAAGCCAAATACGTCAAGCTCGCTGACGAATCGGTGTGCATCGGCCCTGCGCCGTCAGCGGGCAGCTATCTGAACATTCCCGCCATTATCAGCGCCGCAGAGGTCACGGATTCCGAGGCGATCCACCCCGGCTACGGTTTCCTGTCGGAAAACGCGGATTTTGCTGAGCGGGTGGAGAAGAGCGGATTCGTGTTCATCGGACCGCGACCGGAAACGATCCGCCTAATGGGCGACAAGGTTTCCGCGAAGGATGCCATGAAGACGGCGGGGGTCCCAGTCGTACCGGGTTCTGAAGGCGCATTGCCGGAAGATCCGAAGGAGGTGGTCAAATTGGCCCGGGCCATCGGCTATCCGATTATCGTCAAAGCTGCGGGCGGCGGCGGCGGGCGCGGCATGCGCACGGTGCATACGGAAGCTGCCCTTAGCAACGCCGTTCAGACGACCCGGGCGGAGGCCCAGGCGGCTTTTGGGAACCCCACGCTGTACATGGAGAAGTTCCTGGAGAACCCGCGCCATATCGAAATCCAGGTGCTGGCAGATTCTTTTCGCAACGCCGTTTATCTTGGTGAGCGGGATTGCTCCATGCAACGGCGCCACCAGAAGGTCATCGAGGAAGCCCCGGCGCCGGAAGTGAACCGGCGGCAGATCGCGCGCATTGGCGAGCGTTGTGCGGAGGCGTGCCGGCGCATCAACTACCGGGGCGCCGGGACGTTCGAGTTCCTATACGAGAATGGCGAGTTCTATTTCATCGAAATGAACACTCGGGTGCAGGTCGAACACCCCGTGACGGAGATGATCACGAATGTCGACATCGTCCAGGAGCAGATCCGGGTTGCGGCGGGGGAAAAGCTGCGGCTGCGGCAGCGGGACATCGAATTCCGCGGCCATGCCATAGAGTGCCGCATCAACGCTGAGGATCCGTTCAAATTCACGCCGTGCCCAGGCCGGATCACTGCATACCATCCTCCTGGTGGGCCGGGTATACGGGTTGATTCCCACGTTTATCAAGGCTACACCGTGCCCCCCCACTACGATTCCATGATTGCGAAGGTGATCGCCTATGGGGAAAGCCGGGAGCAGGCCATCCGGCGGATGCGGATTGCGCTCTCGGAGATGGTGGTGGAAGGGATCAAGACCAACATCGCGCTGCACCAGGAGCTGATGTTGGACGCAAACTTCATCAAAGGCGGCAGCAACATCCATTATCTGGAAGCGAAGCTGGCGGCCAAGCTCGAAGTCGACAAGACTAAGTAGGTTTCAACTGCAGCGAAAGGCGTCCGTTCCATGTGGCTTTCCGTGACCCTCCACGCAGATGCCGCACACGCCGAAGCACTTTGCGATGCACTCCTTTCCTCCGGAGCGCTATCCGTCATTTTGGAGGATGCGGACGCCGGGACCGAGCGCGAGCAGCCGCAATTCGGCGAGCCGGGTTCTGCGGACCCGATTCCCTGGCCGACAAGCCGGGTCGTCGCCCTCTTTGACCCCTCGGTCTCGCTGCCGAACTTGATTTCTTTGGCGGCTGCCGAGGCGGGCGTTTTGTCCCTGCCGACGTATTCGGTGGAGGAGGTTGCGGAGCAGAATTGGGTACAGCTCACTCAGGCCCAATTCGACCCGATCCAGATCGATGAGCGCCTATGGATCGTGCCTTCCTGGCATGAAGCCCCCGATTCATCCGCCATCAACATTGCTCTGGACCCGGGAATGGCCTTCGGCACGGGCAGCCATCCCACAACCAGCCTATGTCTGCGCTGGCTGAGCAGCTATCTGGTCGGAGGCGAAAGCGTCCTTGACTACGGTACGGGTTCCGGCATCCTGGCTATTGCGGCAGCCAAACTGGGCGCAAGCCGAGTGGTTGGCGTCGATATCGATCCGGCCGCCCTCACCGCGGCCGAGGAAAATGCACGGCGGAATGGCGTCGCCGCCCATTTTCGGCACGTCTCCGACCCTATCGAGATGTGCTTCGATGTGGTGGTGGCCAATATTCTGACCAATCCGCTCAAAGTGTTGGCGCCCTTGCTCTGCGCCCGCATCGTAGGAGGCGGCAGCCTGATCCTTTCCGGCATTTTGGCCGACCAGGCCGCAGAAATCATCGAAGTCTATCGCCCGTACGTCGAACTTGAGGCCGCCGCCGAGCGGGACGGTTGGGTGCTGCTTGCGGGCTCCAAGCAATGAATATGGTGCGGTGTCCGGCGTGCTCGACCATATTTCGGGCATCGCCGGAGCAACTCGTTGCCCGGGCTGGTTTGGTCCGGTGTGGCCGTTGCCTCACCGTGTTCAACGCCCGTGACCAATTCGTCGAGGAGCCTGCCGCTGCGGATAGTGAGTTAGCCGCGGAACGCAGGGTTGTTCCCGGAACAACTACTGGTGACACAGAATCTTCCACCGCCTTGCCGGAATTGGTCGCCGAGGCTGGGACTGTTCCCGTCAAGCGTGAAGCGTTTCGCCCGCAGGCCGACATTCGGGATCCGGGAACGACAAAGGCTGCGAAGACCAGGGAACCGTTCATACCGCTACCGGGAAACCTGCTCGCCAAAGAAAGTGTCGATTCGATTCAGTCCTGGCAGGGCCAGGGTTCGCCCGCTCCCGTTCTCACACAAGAAGTCGCTGAAAAGACTACCGCCCGATGGCGTCAACCTGCGCTTGGCTGGTCTGCGGTTGCGGTCGTCGGGGCCGTTTGTGCGCTGTTGCAGATGGTGTATCTCTACCGAAGCGAAATTGCCCAGGGTAACCCGTCATTGCGTCCGATCCTGGAGCGCTGGTGCGCGCGCCTCGACTGTCGTATTGAACTGCCGCGGCAAGCCGATTTGATCAATATCGATACCTCGGATCTGCAACCGGACCCCAATCGGAAAGAGCACTTAATCCTTACTGCAACAGTGAAAAATCGGGCTGCCTTTGACCAGGCTTTTCCGCATCTTGAATTGACGCTGACGAACGCGCGAAATCAGGCCTTGGCGCGCCGCGTGATTGTCCCAGAGGCGTATTTGCCCGCTGAGGTCAAACTTGCTGAGGGCTTTCCCGCACATGCCGAGGTCGGTCTGCGTCTGGTGGTCGACGCCAGCGGTGTTGGTGCCACTGGCTACCAGTTGTACCTGTTTTACCCGTGATCGCCTGACTAACGTTTTGCTTTATGCTTCCACCTTTGCATGTAGCAACAATTCAAAGGAGCCATACATGACGACGGTTACTCTCGGCGGCAATCCCATATCCCTGGCAGGCGATTTCCCCAAGGTGGGTGCGGCGGCCCCTGCCTTTTCCCTGGTCAACGGCGACTTGCAGGATGTCGGACTCGCAACGTATGCCGGCAAGCGCAAGGTTCTAAACATCGTTCCCAGCCTTGATACGCCGGTTTGCGCCACTTCGACCCGGAAGTTCAACGAAGAAGCGGGGAACCTGCCGAATACGGTGGTCCTCGTCGTCTCTGCCGACCTCCCGTTTGCGGCGAAGCGCTTCTGCGAAACCGAGGGGCTGAAGAACGTCGAGACCCTGTCGACCATGCGTGGCCGCGAATTCATGAAGGATTACGGCGTGGAGATTGCCGGGGGGCCGTTGGCTGGCGTAACGGCCCGTGCCGTGGTGGTCGTGGATGAAAGCGACAAAGTGATCTACACGGAACTCGTTCCCGAGATCAAGCAAGAACCCAATTACACCGCCGCCTTGGCGGCGCTGCGTTAGATACCACATTTGCTTCTGCTGCGAGCTTCCCGGGCTTGGTTCCCGGGAGGCAGCGGCGGATGTGATGTCGCCCATTCACCAGTTTCCCCCCCTGGTTTCCTCCAAACCACGCGCATCCTCGATGAGGATGCGCCCCGTCCGCTATTGCCCATGACCACGTTGATCTGCGGCTCCGTCGCCTACGACACCATTATGGTGTTCCACGATCGTTTTAAGAACTACATCCTCCCCGAGCAGATCCACATCCTAAATGTCGCGTTCCTGGTGCCCGACATGCGTCGGGAATTCGGAGGTTGCGCTGGAAACATTGCCTACAACCTCAAACTGCTCGGGGGCGAACCCATGATCATGGCGGCGGTTGGAACCGACTCTGGGGCTTACCGCGTGCGACTGGAAACGCTGGGCATCTCCCAGAAGCATTTGAGGGAAGTTCCCGATACTTACACCGCCCAGGCGTTCATCACCAATGATTTGGACGACAATCAGATCACCGCATTTCATCCGGGGGCAATGAATTTTTCTCATCTCAATCGGGTGGCGGAGGTCGATGGGGTTGAGTTGGGCATTGTTTCGCCCGATGGGCGCGAGGGAATGTTGCAGCACGCGCGGGAGTTCCACGCTGCCGGAATCCCATTCATCTTCGATCCCGGACAGGGTTTGCCCATGTTCAACGGCGAGGAGTTGCTGGCGTTCCTTGATCTGGCCGACTATTGCACCGTGAATGATTACGAGGGGAAGCTTTTGGCCGAGCGAACGGGCCTGACGATGGATCAACTCGCCCGGAAGGTTAGGGCGCTGATCATCACCCGTGGTGGCGAGGGTTCGGTAATCCTTGCGGACGGTGCGCAGATCGACGTTCCCGCGGTGCGCCCGCGGGAGGTGGTGGATCCCACCGGGTGCGGCGATGCATATCGGGCTGGCCTGTTGTTCGGGATCGCCCGCGGCATGGATTGGTTGCAAACGGGCCAGCTTGCGTCTTTGATGGGCAGCATCAAGATCGCATGTCGCGGAGGGCAGAATCACGCGCCCTCCACGGACGAGATCGGGGATCGCTATCGAGAAGCCTTCGGCGATAGCTTGCGGTGAGGGATTCTTAGGAAATCCCCCCGAGGGGGATACGCTGCGACGTACGAGCGAGGGAACGACGAGACCAATCAGGAAGATGGGTGAGGAGTGGGCAATGGAGCAGACCGCCCGCCCGGCAGATTCGCGCACTAGTTCCGAGGTAAGGTGCTTTTCATGGTTTGTGCGTCGCTGGCAGACGAGCGCTAGTCCGTTGATAGCACCGTCTCGCCACCGGCGCAGTCGACCTGGAACACTTTGTGATCTGGCAGCCGCACGGCCGTGAGATGCCGGCCCCACAGGCAACCGGAGTCGAGCGCCAGGAGATCCGCGCGGATCCTCAAACCCAGTGCTGACCAGTGGCCGGTAACGAGCACGGTGTCGGAACTTTTGCGCCCCGGCACGTCGAACCAGGGCATGTAGCCAAGGGGGGTGTTGGCAGTTCCGCCTTTGGTCCGCAGTTCCATGGTGCCCTCGGCAGAACAGAAGCGCATGCGCGTCATAGCATTGACGATGACACGCATGCGGTCCCACTCCGAAAGGCTTTCCTTCCAGGCCAAAGGCTGGCTGCCCCACATGTTGGCCAGCAGTTCGCGGTAGTGTTCTCCCGCCAGAAGTACCTCTACCTCGCGGCCCAGCCGTCGCGCCTGAGCCGCGGACCATTGCGGCAAGAGCCCGGCATGGACCAGAAAATACCCGTCCTCGTGGTGGCACAAAGGTCGCCCCCGCAGCCAGGCCAGCAACTCGTCCCTGTCAGGGGCGGCTAGGACCGGCCCCAAGGTGTCTTCCTTACCCGGCTTGCCGAAACCTTCCGCCGCCATTAATAGGTAAAGGTCGTGGTTCCCGAGCACCGCCAGTGCCGCATTCCCCAATTGCTTTACGAACCGCAAGGTTTCAAGGGAATGAGGGCCACGATTAACTAGATCTCCAACCAACCAAAGCCGATCCCGAGAGGGGTCGAACCGGCAAAGATCCAGCAGGCGACGCAGGGAATCGAAACAGCCTTGGATATCGCCGATTGCGTAGGTTGGCAATTACTCTCCGTCCGTACCGGTTTTTCCTAGGGGCACGGCCCTCAGCGTCGGTCGGACAGCAGGGGCGTACTCGGGCACCCAATTCTGCAGCGCGCGGCGAACTTCTGCGTCGTCGGGGATCCGCTCCTGGCGCAGCCATCGCAGCAGATCTTCCAGCCAGCGCGGGTCGACGTCTTCCGCCTGTGCGATGCGCAGTTTCGGATGCGGCGTGGGCTTGGTGAGTTCCGCATCCGAAAGAAGCTCTTCGTAGAGCTTCTCGCCTTGCCGCAGTCCCGTGAATACTATCCTGATTTCCTGCTCCGGCGCGCCCGACAAGCGGATCATGTCCCGCGCCAAGTCAGCGATCTTGACCGGCTCACCCATGTCCAGGACGAAGATCTCACCGCCGTTTCCCATGCAGCCCGCTTGCAGGACCAGTTGGGCCGCCTCCGGGATCGACATGAAGTAGCGGGTGATTTCTGGATGGGTTACGGTTACCGGACCACCACGGGCGATCTGGGCGTAAAACTTCGGTATCACGCTGCCGGAACTACCGAGCACATTGCCGAAGCGGACGATTTCGAATCGGGTCGTCCCCTGGCTGCGCTGCAGGCCCTGGCAAACCCTTTCCGCAAGCCGCTTGCTGGCCCCCATCACGTTGGTAGGGTTTACCGCTTTGTCGGTGGACACCATCACGAACGTGCTCACCCCCGTCGCCACGGCGGCGCGGCCGACCATGTAGGTGCCCAACACGTTGTTGCGCAGCGCCTCCCACGTGTTGGTTTCTTCCATGAGCGGGACGTGCTTGTACGCAGCGGCGTGAAACACTACGTTCGGCGTGTTTCGCCGCAGCGTGTGTTCTACCCTGGCACGGTCACGCACGTCGCCAACGACGGCTATGGTGGGGATTTCCGCGAAATGTTCGCTGAACTCTTCCTGCAGGCGATACAAGGCGAATTCGCTGACATCGAAAAGAACGAGCAGACTGGGTTTGAAACGTGAGATTTGACGGCACAGTTCCGAGCCGATCGATCCACCGGCGCCGGTCACCATTATTTTCTGCCCTGTCAGGAAATCCTTCAGGGCAGCCGTGTCCAGATAGACGGGATCGCGCCCGAGGAGATCATTGAGATCCACCTGACGCACTTTTGAGGCAGTAACGCGGCCTCCAACGAGATCTGCGAAAGATGGGACGATGAGCGATTTGACGCCGGCGCGAACGCAGAAATTGACGGCGCGCCGGCGGTGCTCGTGGGATACCGAGGGCATTGCGACGATGGCGTGGCAAACGCGGAACTCCCGAGCCCAGTGGGGCAGTTCCTCCAGCGCACCCAGCACTCTCACGCCTTGAACGGTGCGTCGCCATTTCGTCGGGTCGTCATCGAGCAGGCCAACCACGCGCCATTCACTGCTGCGAGCGAGTTCCCGCACCAGATTCACAGCCGCGGCGCCTGCGCCCATCACGAGGACAGGTTTGCCCATGGCCAGCAGGGCGCCGTACTGGCGGTATTCCTTCCAGGCCCGATAGGCGAAACGGCTACCGCCCATCAGGGTTACGAGCAGGATCGGTTGTAGGATCAGGATCGACCGGGGCACGATCACCGCGGAGGTTTGCGGTACCAGGAGCAAACCAATGGGAATCAGCAGGGCGGCAATTCCGACAGCTTTGACGATACGGACCAGATCCGGCAGGCTGGCGAAACGCCATATGCCTTGGTACAGGCCGTAAAAGCGAAAGACCAGGGCTTGAAGGGGAAGGACCCAGATCAAGTTGTAGAGCATGACTTGTGAATAGGGGCCAGGCACATCCATGTTGAAGCGCAAGAAAAAAGCTCCGGCCCATGCGGCGGCGATCGCCAGCAGATCATAGAACTGGGCGGCCAAGGAGCGCAGCCGGTGCCAAGCGAGCATGTCCTATACCTCGATCCAGTGTCTGCGATTTCCTAACAGTTCGGCGGTCGTTGAGTCAATTGACATGGATGATACGCCAGCGAATGCTAGTCGGGGTGTCATTCTCTTAGAGGCTGGCGGGCACCATTTGATCTTGCGCACCAACGTGGTCCCGCAGCCACCAGGGTGGCCGAAGCGCTTCTCGTCTGTGAGGCGCTGATTTTCCTCTTTGGCGACTACGATGATGGACCGCGCCTCAGAGGCAAGTTTTTCGAACGTGGGCATCCACAGCGGCTGGGTGGGCGCCGCGAATTTTCCGCCGCGGGCAATCGACCATCCGGTGCGAGGGTTTCGGCTGCATTGTTGATTCATGCCTCTGCAACCACGCAACATTCCCGCTAAGCTCGCCGGAACCTCCAACCTCCGGCTTGCGCCGCATTGTCCGACTCACAGAAATGATCAGGGTTCTGTTCGTTTGTATGGGGAATATCTGCCGGTCTCCCACGGCTGAGGGTGTCGTCGCAAGCTATATAGAGAGAAACAGCCTGCATGATCGGGTTGCGGTGGATTCCGCTGGAACCCATGCTTTTCACGTGGGTGAACGGCCTGATCCCCGCGCTCAGGACGCGGCGAAGAAGCGGGGTTTCGACCTAAGCCGCTTGCGGGCAAGGCGAGTGGTGCGCGAAGACTTCGCGCGGTTCGACCTTATCCTTGCGATGGATCGTGACAACCTCGATTGCCTCTTCCGAGAATGCCCACAAGAACACCGCCACAAGGTGCGCTTGTTGCTCAGCTACGCGCGAAACTCCTCGCGAGAAGAAGTGCCCGACCCCTACTACGGTGGTCGGGACGGGTTTGAGCACGTTCTCGATCTGGTCGAGGACGCGGCACAGGGCTTGATTGAGGATCTGCGCCGAACCTGACTCGGGCGCGCCTTCTGCGGGCGAGACTTGTCTCGCCCGCCCGACCTCCGACTCAGGTGCCGGCGTAGTCTATTTGCCGGTTTCGATTTGGACCAGCGGTTCGTCCGAGGGCGGTGCCGAAGGCGCGGGCCGCCTGCGGCGCGGTGCCGGCATTTCCGTTTGAAAGGCATCCAAAGGTCCAGCCGCAACCTGGTTCGGATCCGTTTCGACCAGCACCAAACCGCTGCTCTCGAGGGCCTGAGACAGTTCCTGTGCCTTGTCGTCCGCCGGGGCGGCAGCGGCAACCTCCTTCAGCGAAGCGCTGTGCGTTGCAGTCGTGGCGGCAACGATCGCCTCTTCCTCTGGAGACGGGGGTGACGGTTCCGGGGTGGCGGCTGTCGCCACAAGAACGGGGGCAGGTGGTTCGTCATGGTCCAGGTTGTGCTCCGTCGCAGTGATCGTCACGTCCGTCGGACTTGAACCTGGAACGACACTGGGCATTTCAGCCATTGTCTGGCCTGATATGGCGCCGCTCTGTTCCGTCGCTGTTTCAGCAGTCTGGCCTGAAGGATCGTCGGCTTCCTGCAATGGCGCTGGGCTTTTCGGGAGGCTCATCGGGGTATCCACAGGATGCTGCGCAGACAGAGCGGCATCGCGATCGCTTTCCTCTGGACCGCCGTCAGGATTCTCAACGACCAGTTGAAGCGGAATGATGTTCTCGCTGTTTGCCTCGCCCGGCTTACGCTCGGCCCGGTCGCGGCGCCCACCGCGACGATTTCGCCGGCTACGTTGGGAAGTCTC
>JBAWHH010000542.1:0-5013 GCA_049593715.1 Rhodocyclaceae bacterium | reverse complement strand
GCCGTGGCGGCGGTGCGCCACTTGCGCGCCCTGGACAAGAAAATCGAGATCACGGTCATCGGACGCAAAGCCGAGTTCGTGTTCTACCCCAGCCTGATCTGGATTCCTACCGGCTTGCGCCAGGGCTCGGATCTGGTCGTTTCGCTGGAACCGTATTTCCGCCGGCAGAACATCGCCTTCCATGCGGGCGAAGTGACAGGCCTCGCTGAAGGCGGCCGGCTAGTCCTGACTTCTGCTGGCTCGATCGCCAACGACGGTTTGATCATCGCCAGCGGCGGGCGTTTCATCAAGACGCTTCCGGGCATCGAACACGCGTTCATTCCTTGCGAAGGCGTTGCGGCGGCCGAGGGCATTCGCGACCGCATCGAGAGCCTGGATGGGGGAACCCTCGCGTTCGGCTATGCGGGCAACCCGGACGAACCGGGCGCCGTCAGAGGAAGCCCGATCTTCGAGTTTCTTTTCGGCATCGACACCCATCTGCGGCGCAACCGTCGCCGCAGCCAGTTCAAGCTGGTGTTCTTCCATCCATCAGCCGAGCCGGGCACCGGGTTGGGAGAAAAGGCAGTGAGCGGGCTCTTCGCCGAAATGAAACGGCGCGACATCGAGACCCACCTGGGCCATCCCCTCAAAGCCTTCTCGGCGAAAAGCGTGACCACCGACGGCGGTGAGTTCCCAGCCGATGTGATCGTCTTCATGCCCGGCGTGACGGGGGGCGCCTGGCTGGACAACACCAGCCTGCCGCGCTCGTCGGGCGGATTGCTGCAGGCGGACGCCACATGCCGCGTGTCCGGCTGCCCAGGCGTCTATGTTGCCGGCGACGTGGGAAGCTTTCCCGGCCCCGACTGGCTGCCCAAGCTGGGCCACATGGCGGACCTGCAAGCGACCACCGCGGCAAATAACCTCGCGGCGGAATTGGCCGGCCGGGAACCGAAGGAGACCTTCAAGGCCGAGCTGATGTGCATCATCGATGCCATGGACAAAGGCACTTTCGTCATGCGCACGCTGGAGCGCAGCATGGTCACCCCGCAGTTGAAAGTGCTGCACACGTCCAAGAACTGGTTCGAGTGGTATTACCTGCGGCAGCTACGCTGACGGCGGGTTGGTGACGTTCTCCGCTTGCGCTGCCGGTGACCACGGCGCCAATCGAATTTTCGCGGCTCAGGATCCTGAAGCGGCGCACCCAAGGCTATCCCAGTACCGGCGCCAACCAGCGCCGCGCCGCCTCCAGGCCCGTTCCCGTGCGCCGGGCGTAGTCTTCCAGTTGGTCTTCGCCGATGCGCGTCACGGCGAAATACTGGGCCTGGGGATGGGCGAGATAGAACCCCGAGACGGCTGCCGCCGGCTGCATGGCAAAAGATTCCGTCAAAGTCATATCCGCGTTGCCGGGCGCATTCAGCAGCGCAAACAATGGGCCCTTCTGCGTGTGGTCCGGGCAGGCGGGGTACCCGGGGGCAGGACGGATGCCGCGGTATTTCTCCGCCACCAACTCGGCGGTACCGAGGCGCTCGTCGGCGGCGTAGCCCCAGAACTCCCTCCGCACCCGTTCGTGCAGGTACTCCGCAAAGGCTTCCGCCAGCCGGTCGGCCAGCGCCTTGAGCATGATCGCCGAGTAGTCGTCGTGGGCAGCCTGGAACTGCGCCAGCCGTTCGTCGATTCGGGCGCCCGCGGTGACGGCGAATGCGCCGATGTAGTCGACGATGCCTGATTCGCGCGGCGCGATGAAATCGGCCAGGCAGTTGTTCGGCTTGCCGTCGGGGCGCTGGTGCTGCTGGCGCAGGTTGTGCCAGGTCATGAGCACCCGGTCGCGGGACGCGTCGGCGTAAATCTCGATGTCGTCGCCCACCGCGTTGGCCGGGAACACCCCGCACACGCCGTTGGCGCTGAGCCATTTCTCCTCGACGATGCGCTTCAGCATGGCTTCGCCGTCCCGCAGCACGTTGCGCGCCGCCTCGCCCACCACCGCGTCGTCGAGGATCGCCGGGTACGCTCCCGCCAAGTCCCAGGTCTGGAAAAACGGCCCCCAGTCGATGTAGCCGGCCAGCGCCCCCAAATCGACATCGCGCAGCACCTGCAGCCCCAGCATGCGCGGCGGCACCGGCGAGCATGCCGGGTCGGTCCACTCGGTTCGAAGGGCATTGGCCCGCGCCTGGGCGAGCGAAATCAACTGCGCACCCCTCTTGTTGGCGTGCTGCTGGCGGATCTTGGCGTAGTCGGCGGCGAGGTCGGCGCGATATCCCGCCGCCTGGCCCTTCGACAGCAGGCTGGTCACCACCCCCACGGCGCGGGATGCGTCGGGCACATAGACCACCGGCTGCGCATAATGGGGCGCGATCTTGATCGCTGTGTGGGCGCGGGAGGTGGTGGCGCCGCCGATCAGCAGCGGGACGCTGCATCCCTGACGCTGCATCTCGGCGGCGACGTGGGACATTTCCTCCAAAGACGGCGTGATCAGGCCCGACAGCCCGATCACGTCGGCCTTCTCCTCCCTGGCGGCGGCGAGGATCTTGTCCGCCGGCACCATCACGCCCAGGTCCACCACGTCGTAGCCGTTGCAGCCCAGCACGACGCCGACGATGTTCTTGCCGATGTCGTGCACGTCGCCTTTCACCGTGGCGATGACCATCTTGCCTTTGGTCTGGCCGGCCACCTTCTCCGCCTCGATGTAGGGTTGCAGATGGGCCACCGACTGCTTCATCACCCGGGCCGACTTCACCACCTGGGGCAGGAACATCTTGCCCTGGCCGAACAGGTCGCCGACGTGGTTCATGCCGTCCATGAGCGGCCCTTCGATCACCTGCAGCGGCCCTTTGCCCGCCGCCAGCGCCTCCTGCCGCGCCGCTTCCGTGTCCTCCACGATGTAATCGGTGATGCCTTTGACCAAGGCGTGGGCGAGACGCTGCCCCACCGGCCACTGGCGCCAGGCGAGATCTTCCTTCTGCTCCCTGGCTTGCCCCTTCACCGTGGCGGCGAACTCCACCAGCCGCTCGCCGGCGTCGGCCCGGCGGTTGAGCACCACGTCTTCCACCCGCTCCCGCAGTTCGGCAGGGATGTCTTCATACACGCCCAACTGGCCGGCATTGACGATGCCCATGCTCATCCCGGCCTGGATGGCGTGGTAGAGGAACACGGTGTGGATCGCTTCCCGCACCGCGTCGTTGCCGCGGAAACTGAAACTGACGTTGGAAACGCCGCCGCTGACCTTGGCATGGGGCAGGTGGGCGCGGATCCAGCGCGTCGCCTCGATGAAATCCACGGCGTAGTTGTCGTGGGTTTCGATGCCGGTGGCGATAGCGAAGATGTTGGGGTCGAAGATGATGTCTTCGGCGGGGAAACCGACGCTGGTCAACAAGTCGTAGGCGCGGCGGCAGATCTCGGTCTTGCGCTGGTAGGTATCGGCCTGGCCGCGCTCGTCGAAAGCCATGACGATGGCTGCGGCACCGTAGCGCCGCAGCAGCCGCGCCTGCTCCAGGAAGCGCTCCTCGCCCTCTTTGAGGGAAATCGAATTGACGACACCCTTGCCCTGCAGGCACTGCAGGCCCGCCTCCAGCACCTCCCATTTCGACGAGTCGATCATCACCGGCACGCGCGAGATGTCCGGCTCGGAGGCAATGAGGCTGAGGAAGCGCACCATCGCGGCACGGGAGTCGAGCATCGCCTCGTCCATATTGATGTCGATGATCTGGGCGCCGTTCTCCACCTGCGCCCGCGCCACCGCCACGGCTTCCGCGTACTGCTCATTGAGGATCAGGCGCGCGAACGCTTTGGAGCCGGTGACGTTGGTGCGCTCGCCGACATTCACGAACAGCGACTGGTCGCTGACCGAAAGCGGCTCCAACCCGGAAAGCCGCAGCGTGGGCTCGACGTGCGGCAGGGCCCGCGGCTTCACGGCCTCCAGCGCTGCAGCGACGGCACGGATGTGGTCCGGCGTGGTGCCACAGTAGCCGCCGGCGATGTTCACCAGCCCGCTGGTGCCCCATTCGCGGATTTCGCCGGCGAGCATCTCCGGCGTCTCGTCGTAGCCGGTGGGTGACAGTGGATTGGGCAGCCCCGCGTTAGGGTGGGCGGAGACGTGGCAATCGCAAACCCGTGCCAGTTCTTCCACGTACTGGCGCAGCTCCTTCGCGCCCAGGGCACAGTTGAGGCCGAAAGACAGCGGCCGCACGTGCCGCAACGAGTTCCAGAACGCTTCCGCCGTCTGGCCGGACAGCGTGCGCCCCGACGCGTCGGTGATGGTGCCCGAGATCATGATGGGCAGCCGTCGGCCGACCTGCTCGAAATAGGCGTCGATGGCGAACAGCGCCGCCTTGGCGTTGAGGGTGTCGAAGACGGTCTCGACCAGGATCAAATCAGCCCCGCCGTCGCACAGCCCGCGCAGTGCTTCGGTGTAGCTCGTAACGAGTTGATCGAAGGTGACGTTGCGATAGCCGGGGTCGTTCACGTCCGGCGAAATCGACGCCGTGCGCGACGTGGGGCCAATTACCCCGGCAACGAAGCGCGGCTTGTCCGGCGTGCGCGCCGTATAGTCGTCACACACCTCCCGCGCGAGGCGCGCGCCAGCGGCGTTCAATTCATATACCAGATCCTCCAGACCATAGTCGGCCTGGGAGAGGGACGTGGCGTTGAAGGTGTTGGTCTCGATAATGTCCGCGCCCGCCGCCAGGTAATCGGCGTGAATGCCGCGGATGATCTCCGGCCGCGTCAGCAGCAGCAGGTCGTTGTTGCCCTTGAGATCGCGGGGGAAGTCCTTGAACCGGTCGCCGCGGTAATCCGCCTCGCCGAGCTTGTGGCGCTGGATCATGGTGCCCATGGCGCCATCGAGGATGAGGATGCGCTCGGCCAACAGGCGGCGCAGTTCGGAAGTGCGGTCCGGTTGCATGAATTAACCTCGGAAAAACAAAAAACCCGTTCGGCTTTGCGAACGGGTTTCCGTGGAAGAGACCTCTCGCTTTAGCCGCATTTGTAACGCGCCCGCAAGCTGAGCTTTGCGCCCGGAAGCCGGGCGTCAAATCGGCG
>JBAWHH010000541.1:0-1621 GCA_049593715.1 Rhodocyclaceae bacterium | reverse complement strand
AGTGTGGGCCTCGTCGATGAACATGATGATGGGCTTGGGCGAGGCCTGCACTTCCTCGATCACGCCGCGCAGGCGCTGCTCGAACTCGCCTTTCATGCTGGCGCCGGCCTGCAGCAGGCCCACGTCCAGGCTGCGCAGGGTGACGTCCTTGAGCGGCGGCGGCACGTCGCCGCTGGCGATCTTGAGGGCGAATCCTTCCACCACCGCCGTTTTGCCGACGCCCGCTTCGCCGGTGAGGATGGGGTTGTTCTGGCGCCGGCGCATGAGGATGTCGATCACCTGGCGGATCTCTTCGTCGCGGCCGACGATGGGGTCCAGCTTGCCGGTGCGCGCCTGCTCGGTAAGGTCTACGGTGAAGCGTTTCAGCGCCTCCTGCTTGCCCATGGCCGCCGGGGCCAGGGCGCCGCTGGCTTCGCCCGGCTCTCCCCCCAGGCCGGACCCGTCGGAGGCGCGCATGGCTGTCTCCGGCGAGTTGGCGACGATCTTGGCGAAGTCTTCCGCCAGGTCGTCGGCGCGGATGCGCTCGAACTGCTTGGAGATATTCAGCAAAGCGTTGCGCAGGGAGGTGGTCTTTAGGGCCCCCATGATGAGGTGGCCGGTGCGCACCTGGGTTTCGCCGAACATCAGCGAGCCGTAGACCCAGCCCCGCTCCACGGCGTTTTCGATGTAGGAAGACAGGTCCGTGATGGATGTCGCCCCCCTGGGAAGGCGGTCCAGGGCGGTCACGACGTCCTTCGACAACACGGAAACGTCGAGCCCGAAGTGCTTCATGATGTGGTGCAGATCGGAATCCTGCTGCTGCACGATCTGGGCGATCCAGTGCTCCAGCTCGACGTAAGGATTGCCGCGCATCTTGCAGAACACCGTGGCACTCTCGATGGCCTTGTAGGCCAACGGATTGAGCTTGCCGAACAGCGCGACGCGACTGATTTCACCCATTTTGTCGTCCTTTGGTTATTTGACTGTCGATCCGGCTACTGCCGCCGCCCTCCGGCGGGCGGCCTGTTCATAGCGCCGCAGCACCCGCTCCGCTTCGAGCGTGAGATCGGCGGCGTCTTCCAACTTCCGGTACTCCCCGGCCCAGGTCGTCCATCCCAACCGGCCGTAGCCGCCCAGATGGGTTTTCGGCACTTCGCGCTTTACCAGCCTCAACCGCACGTCCCAATCCAGTTCAAAGCACAGGTATTGCCGCACCAGCGCGACCAGCTTGGCGATGGCCGCGCCTCCCGGCAGGAAACTCTCGTACTGGGCCAGGCTCAGGGATCCCAATTCGATGCGAAACTTGTGCTGGCGATCCCACACTGCGGCGCCCAGCACGGTGCCAATACCCAGTCGCGCGCCGTCGACATCGGTGCCAAGGCGGGTGCAGTCCTCCCGGGGTAGCCGCATCCAGTGGCCGACGAACTCTTCCACCCGAACCGGAAGACGAAAATACCCCGCAAGCAATGCCTGCAGCCCGTCCCGGTTGCGAACCTGCCTCGCCAATAGCCCAGCGTAGTACAACTTCGCATGATTGCCCACGGCATCACGTCCGGCGAGCGGTGGGGTGCCGACACCGATGAGGGAGCCGGCATAGGCTTCGAAGCGATCGTCGCCGGGGCGATCCAGGCTGACCGTCGGC
>JBAWHH010000540.1:0-3428 GCA_049593715.1 Rhodocyclaceae bacterium | reverse complement strand
GGCTCAAGACCTCCGGCTGCTCCCGCAGCGAAGCGCTGCTGCCTTCGAACACCACCCGGCCTTTGACGAGCACCACGCAGCGGTCGCTGATGGCGCTCACCGCCGCCACGTTCTTGTCCACCACGATGGTGGCGATGCCGGTGGCGCGGATCTGGCCGATGATCTGCCAGATTTCCCGCACGATGATGGGCGCCAGCCCCTCCGTCGCTTCGTCGAGAATCAGCAGGTCAGGGTTGGTCATCAGCGCCCGGCCGATGGAAAGCATCTGTTGCTCGCCGCCAGAGAGCTGCCCGCCACCGTGATCCAGCCGCTCCTTGAGGCGCGGGAACGTGTCCAACACGCGGTTCAGTGTCCAGTGACAGGTGCCGTCCGCGCTGGAGCGCGAGGCCATGATCAGGTTCTCTTCCACCGTCAGGTTGGGGAAAATCCCCCGGCCCTCGGGCACGTAACCGATGCCCTGGCGCACGATGTCGTGGGTGGGGGCACGGGAGAAATCCCGGCCCCAGATCGTCACGCTGCCGTTGCGCGGCGGCACGATGCCCAGCAGGCTTTTCAGCAGGGTGGATTTGCCCATGCCATTGCGGCCCATCAGCGCCACGGTTTCGCCGCGGTCGATCCTGAAATCCACGCCGTGGAGGACGTGGCTGGTGCCGTAGAAGGTGTGGAGGCTGCGGGCCTCCAGCAGCAGATCAGACACTGTGGCTCTCCTCGTCGCCCAGGTAGGCTTCGCGCACCGCGGCGCTGTTGCGGATCTGCTGCGGCGGCCCGCTTTCCAGCAGTTCGCCGTTGACCAGGACGGTGATGACGTCCGCCAGGGAAAACACCGCGTCCATGTCGTGCTCCACCAGCAGGATGGCGTGGTTTTCCCGAAGCTGGCTCAGCAGCGCGACCATGCGCACGGATTCTTCCGCCCCCATGCCCGCCAGAGGCTCGTCCAGCAGCAACACCTGGGGATCCGTCGCCAACACCATGGCGATTTCGAGCTGGCGCTGCTCGCCGTGGCTCAAGGTTCGCGCCGGCTGGTTTTCGGTGCCCGCCAGCCCGGCCTGCTCGATCACGGCATGGGCACGCTCCGTCGACGTGGGCTCGCGCAGTGCCCGCCGCAGGACGTGCCAGGCGTTCTGCCGCCGCGACTGCGCCGCCAGCCGGCAGTTCTCGAACACCGAGAACTCGGCAAAAATGTTGGTGCGCTGGAAACTGCGGCCGACGCCGATGCGCGAGCGCTGATGCACCGTCAGCGCCGTGATGTCCGCGCCGTGGAGCAGCACCCGCCCGTCGCTGGGGCGCAGTTCACCCGCCAGCATATTGATGAAAGTGGATTTGCCCGCGCCGTTGGGGCCGAGCAGGGCGTGGATCTGGCCCCGCAGCAGGGAAAGGGACACGTCGCGGTTGGCGACCAGTCCCCCGAAGTGGCGGGTCAATCCCTCGGCGGCCATCACGACCTCAGTCACTGTCGCCCCCTTTCACCAAGGCGCGGCGCAGCCTTGCGGGAATCGCCGCCAGGCCGCCCGGCAGGAAAAACACCAGCAGGATCACGAAGGCGCCCATGAGCAGTTGCCAGTGGCTGGACACGGTCTGAAAAAATTCCTGGATGCCGACAAAAGCGAACGCGCCCAGGATCGAACCGGCGAGGCTGCCGATGCCACCGAGGATGACCACCAGCAGCACGTTCCCGGACTGGTGCCAGGCGAACATTTCCGGCGTGACGAAGCCGAACAACACCGCCTGCAGAAAACCTGCCAGCCCCGCCAGGGCGCCCGCCAGGGTGAACGCGGCGAGCTTGTAGCGGAAGGTGTCGTAGCCCATGGCCAGCATGCGGTTTTCGTTGCTGCGGATGCCCTGCAGCACGTGGCCGAAGCTGGAATCCCGCAGCCGGCCGAGGAAAAGGTAGGTGGCGAGGGCTGCGGCGAGGATGAAGAAATAGGCGTGCTCGGGCTTTTCCAGCGTAAACAGCGCCTTCTCGGCCCACTCCAGGGCCGGTTTGCTGTTCAGATATACGCCGTCAGAGCCGCCGCCGATGCCCGCGTCGTGGAAAAGGTAGAACACCATCTGGGCGAAGGCCAGGGTGACCATGATGAAGTAGATACCCCGGGTGCGCAGCACCAGCAGGCCGATCAGGCAAGCCGCCAGCGCGGCGGTGACCAGCGCGGCGGGCAGCGTCAGCCACAGACTGAAAGCGGCAAGCTTGGGCGTCAGCATCGCCACGGTGTAGGCACCGATACCGAAATAGGCCGCATGCCCAAAACTCACCAGGCCGGTGAAGCCAACGAGCAGGTTCAGGCTCATGGCGAAGATGGCCAGCACCAGGGTCTTCGCCACCAGTTCGACATAGAAAGTCTGTTCGGAAAGGGGGAACAGCACCAGGGCCAGCAGCAATCCCAGGGCGGCGAGCAGGTTCATGTGGCGGGCGGTCATGATTGGGCTCGCTTGAAGATGCCCTCCGGGCGCCACAACAGCACGATGGCCATCACCAGATAGACGAACATGCCGGAAAACTCCGGCACCAGCACCTTGCCGAATACGTCGGCAAACGCGATGACCATCGCCGCGACCAGGGCCCCGCCCACCGAACCCACCCCGCCGATGACGACGACCACGAAGGAGATGATGAGCACCTGGTTGCCCATGCCGGGCGCCACGGAACTGAGCGGCGCCGAGATGATTCCGGAGAACGCGGCAAGGGTGAAGCCGAGGGCGAACACGACGGTGTAGAGCAGCCGGATGTTGATGCCCAGCGCCTGGACCATGGTGCGGTCGTGGCTGCCGGCGCGGATCATCATGCCCAGCCGCGTGTGGCGGATGAGGTAATACAGCCCGATGGCGACGACGATGCAGATCACCGACACGGCAATGCGATACACCGGGTAGCTCAGGGTATCCGTCAGCGCAATGGACCCGGCGAAGGTCTCCGGTACCGGTACGCCATGGACGTCGTTGCCGAACAGGATGCTGCGCAGTTCCTCGAAGATGAGGATCAGGCCATAGGTGACCAGCAGTTGTTCGAGGTGGTCGCGGTTGTACAGAAAGGAGAAGAACACCCGCTCCAGCAAGAAACCGATGGCGAACGACAGGAACAGGCCGAGCGCGATGGTCCCGGCGAAGGTCTCGGTCACGCTGCCGGACAGCGCGAACGCCGTGTACGCCCCGATCATGTAGAACGTGCCGTGGGCCAGGTTGATGATGCGCATGATGCCGAACACCAGCGTCAGGCCGCTGGCGACGAGAAACAGCACCAACCCGTACTGCACGGCGTTGAGCGTGTGAATGAGGAAAGTCGAAAGGTCCATGGCAGGGCGAGGGCGTAGGCGCGAGCGGGCGCCGGGGCGGGCGGCGGCGGCCGCCCGATCCCGGAAGAACTACATGCGGCAGCCGCGGGCCGGATCCGCCAGCCCCTTGATCGCCACGTTTACCAGCTTGTTTTCCCGCCC
>JBAWHH010000539.1:0-2239 GCA_049593715.1 Rhodocyclaceae bacterium | reverse complement strand
GACTTTACCTGATCATCGAAAAGACTTAAGTTCGGGCACCATCTCCGGACCACGTTGTCCAGAGCAAGGCTAACTGGTTTGTTTTCGCCAACTTACCTGCAAGGAGTCAAACAATGAGCGAAGTCCGCACCATCGCGGCGGAACGGATCGACGTCGGCGCACGGCCGGCGCTCGCCACCAACCGCGTGATCCGCAACACCTACATGCTGCTGTCGATGACCCTGGCCTTCAGCGCTGCGGCGGCCGGCGTCTCCATGGCGCTGGGCCTGCCTCACCCCGGCCTGATCATCACCCTCATCGGCTACTTCGGGCTGCTGTTCGCCACCACCAAGCTGCGCAACAGCGGCTGGGGCATCGTTTCCGTGTTCGCCCTCACCGGCTTCATGGGCTACACCCTGGGCCCGATCATCAGCCACTATTTGTCCCTGCCGAACGGCGGCCAGACGGTGATGATGGCCATGGGCGGAACGGCGGCCATTTTCCTCGGCCTTTCCGGCTATGCGCTGTCCACCCGCAAAGACTTCAGCTTCATGGGTGGATTCCTCACCGTCGGCATCCTGGTGGCCTTCCTGGCCGGCCTCGCCGCGATCTTCTTCTCCATCCCCGCGCTGTCGCTGACCGTCTCCGCCGCCTTCGTGCTGCTGATGTCCGGCTACATCCTGTGGGAAACCTCGAACATCATCCACGGCGGGGAAACCAACTACGTCATGGCCACCGTCGGCCTGTTCGTCGCCATCTTCAACCTCTTCACCAGCCTGCTCCAGTTGTTGGGCATCATGGACAGCGACTGAGCCTGACCACGGGAGAAGGGCCCCGGGTCGACGCCCGCCCTCCCCCCGTCCTGCCGGCGGCGCCCGCCGCCGGCGTTCTCCCCTCCTGGTGCTGCTCCGGCACCGCCCCAACGAAAGTGATAGTCCGTTTGGGGAAAAGACTTCCCCAGTCTCCCGCCGTAACGTAGGCGCCCGACCCCAAGGAGCCGATCGCCATGTTCACAATCAGATTCAAAACCGTGGCCTACCGCCCGGACATGCAGGTGACTTTGCGCAACGCCGTCGATGGCTGGGCGCACGACATTCCCGGCATCTACGACAACGACGAATGGCGCTTCGAACTGCCGGAAGCGCGCTACCCTCAAGGCATCGAATTCAAGTTCGTACTGGAGCGCACCTACTGGATGGGCGGCGCGAATCTGCAACGCCCTGCCTTCGCCGGTGCAGACCATGTTTTTGCCGCGCCGGAAGTAGTCTTCCCGCCGATGAGCGAAGTGCTGGTCGAGAACTCCCGCTTCCAGCAGACGTTCTTCGCTCCGGACCTCGACGAGAACCGCGTCTACGACGTCATCGTCATCGGCTCCGGCATCGGCGGCGGCATCCTGGCCGACCAGTTGAGCGACCTCGGCGCCACCGTGCTGGTGCTGGAAGCGGGCAGCGCCCTGTTCCCCACCCACATCGCCAACCTGCCGCGCCAGCACTTGATCGGCCAGTTCGACAAGCACGTGTGGCGGCTCTACGACCAGTACAAGGTGGTCAACTACACCAACGCGGCGGGCTCGAACTTCATCGGCGGGCAGGCCTTCAACCTCGGCGGGCGCTCCATGTTCTGGGGCGGCCTCATCCCGCGCATGACTTGGTGGGAACTGGAGCCCTGGCCCCAACCCGTGCGCTGGTTCCTGGAGAACGCCGGCTACCAGCGGGCAGAAGACCTGGTTTACTGGCCCTCGGCGCCGTCCCAATACCAGCAGCAGTTCAAGACCACGCTGAACGGCTCGCTGCAGGATTTCGACCACTTCGACGCCCCGGTGGCGGTGCGCCAGATCAACCCGACCTTCGGCACCATTCCCTCGGGCCTGTTTTCCTCCGGCGACCTGCTCACCGAATCCCGGCTCACCGACGATCCAGCCGGCAACAATCGCCTCATCGTCAACCTCAACCATGCGGTCACGCGGATCGAAACCGCCGCCGGCAAGGCCACCCGGGTCTTCGCCTACGATCTGCTGGTGCAGAAGGAGCGTTCCTACGCCGGCAAGGTGGTCGTGCTGGCCGCCGGCACCATCGAAAGCGCCAAGATCGCCAAGCTGAGCGGGCTGGCGGACCCCAACGGCCAGATCGGCATCGGCATCACCGACCACCCGATCTTCTTCACCCACTTCATGATTCCCCAGGGCACGCTCCACCACAGCACCGATTCCCAGAGCAAAACCCTGTCGCGCCACAAACAGGCCAGCCGCAACGCCCACCCC
>JBAWHH010000538.1:0-3270 GCA_049593715.1 Rhodocyclaceae bacterium | reverse complement strand
GCTCGCTCTATTTCCAGCCCGCTCAGTGGCCGTTGCCGGCCCAGATCCTTTGGTCGTTGGCCATCGTGGTGCCCCTAGGGCCGATCTTGTACCGGCTGGCGTTTCAGCCGCTCGCCGAGGGATCCGTCCTGGTCCTTCTGATCGTCTCGGTCGCTGTTCATATTGGTTTGGTAGGGCTCGGCCTGCTTTTTTTTGGCGCCGAAGGATCGCGTACCCCCGCCTTCAGTGACGGTTCTCTGACCGTCGGCACGATTGATCTCCCCGCGCAGACCCTCTGGGTCGTTGGCTGTTCCCTCTTCCTGATTCTTGTCCTCTACCAGTTTTTCGGCCGCACCCTCTACGGCAAGGCGCTGCGAGCCACCGCGTTGAACCGCACCGGGGCGCGGTTGATGGGCATCAGTACCAACCTCGCGGGGAGACTCTCTTTCTTCCTTGCCGCCCTGATCGGCGCTTTTTCCGGGATCCTCATTGCCCCCATCACGACCATCTACTACGACACAGGGTTCCTCGTGGGCCTGAAAGGATTCGTCGGCGCCATCATCGGGGGATTGAGCAGTTATCCGGTCGCGGCTGCCGGCGCTTTGCTGGTAGGCCTGCTGGAATCCTATTCCTCGTTCTGGGCCAGTGCCTTCAAGGAAGTCATCGTTTTCACCCTGATCATTCCGGTGCTCCTCTGGCGTTCCCTCACTACCCGTCATGTCGAAGAAGAGTAGATCCACGCCTATGCCGGCTCGAATTGTCACGATCCTCGGCGTTGTTGCCCTCGCATCGGCGCCGCTTTGGCTCGCCGAGTTCCACATCACATTGCTCAACTACATTGGGCTGGCGGCGATTGTTGCGCTGGGCTTGGTGTTGCTCACCGGTGTCGGGGGGCTGACCTCCTTCGGTCAGGCTGCATTCGTCGGCCTCGGCGCATACGCGACCGCCTACCTCACGACAAGCTACGATCTGTCGCCCTGGTTCGGCCTCGCTGCCGGCCTGGCGCTCACGGCGGCCGTCGCGCTGTTGCTGGGGCTACTGACCTTGCGCCTTTCCGGTCACTACCTACCGTTAGGTACCATCGCCTGGGGAATCAGCCTTTACTACTTGTTCGGCAACCTGGAGTTTCTGCAGGGCCATAGCGGTATCACCGGAATTCCTGTTCTGGAACTGTTCGGTTGGAGGCTGGAAACCGGGCGAACCTACTTCTACCTTATCTGGTTTGTCCTCATGGCAGCGATGTTGGCCACGCACAACCTGCTCGACTCCCGAGTCGGCCGCGCCATGCGGGCACTGAAAGGCGGGGTTGGGATGGCCGAGGCCATGGGCGTGGACACAGCCCACGCTAAAACGGTGCTGTTTCTCCTGGCGGCTCTTCTGGCCAGCACGTCCGGCTGGCTGTATGCCCACCTGCAGCGCTTCATCAACCCAACTCCGTTTGGACTGCACATCGGCATCGAGTACCTCTTCATGGCTGTCGTCGGCGGTGCCGCCCACGTCTGGGGCGCCGTCGTCGGCGCGGGCCTGCTGACGATCCTCAAACAGTGGCTGCAGGATCTGCTCCCCCGCGTATTCGGTCAGAGCGGCAACTTCGAGGTCATCGTTTTCGGCGTCATGATCGTGCTCGTGTTGCAGAACGCGCGGGAAGGTCTGTGGCCCATCGTGCAGCGCTTGGCGCCCGTGCGCCGCCGCAGGCGCACGGTCCCGGAGGCACCATCGCTTCCCCGGCGCGCCAAGCCAAAAGAGGGTGCCGTCCTGCTCAACGTCCGCAATGCGCGCAAGGAATTCGGCGGCCTGGTCGCCAACGACAACATGAATCTGCGCCTCAAAGCCGGCGAAATACTCGCCCTCATTGGCCCTAACGGCGCAGGCAAGAGCACCATGTTCAACCTCATCTCGGGCGTGCTGCCGCTGACTGCGGGCGAGGTCCATTTTCTCGATGAGCGCGTGGATGGGCTGCCGGCACGGGAAATCGCCCGCCGTGGGCTTAGCCGGACTTTCCAGCATGTGCGCCTGATTGCCAGCATGAACGTTCTCGAAAACGTCGCCATCGGCGCCCATTTGCGCGGGCGTAGCGGTGTTTTGGCTGCGTCGCTGCGGTTGGACCGGAAGGAAGAAGCACGCTTGCTGGCGGAGGCTGCGCGCCAGGTGGAACGGGTCGGCCTAGCCCATCACATGTTCGATCCGGCTGGCGATCTTGCCCTCGGCCAACAGCGCATCCTGGAAATTGCCCGGGCTTTGGCGGCGGACCCGTGCCTGCTACTGCTGGACGAGCCCGCCGCCGGGCTTCGCTACCTGGAAAAGCGGGCACTGGCGGAACTGCTGGACAAACTGCGTGCGGAAGGGCTCGGCATCCTGCTCGTCGAGCACGATATGGATTTCGTGATGGGTCTGGCCGATCGCATCCTCGTCATGGACTTCGGCGAAAAGATTGCGGAAGGATTGCCGGAGCAGGTTCAGCGTGACCCGGCGGTCCTTGAAGCCTATTTGGGAGGCGTGGATTGAGCTGCGAACCGATAGTGGAAGTCAAGGATCTCCACGTTGCCTACGGCAAGGTAGAAGCCGTGAGCAACGTAAATCTCAGCGTCGGTGCGGGACAAATCGTTACGGTGATCGGCCCTAACGGCGCCGGAAAGACGACGCTGCTGTCAGCGGTGATGGGCTTGATCCCAGCGAAAGGGAAAATCAGCTTTCTGGGACGCGTACAACGCCAGCCTGAAGTCGAAGACCTGGTGGCAATGGGTATGACCCTGGTCCCGGAGAAGCGGGAGCTGTTCGCCGAAATGAGCGTCGAAGACAACCTTTTGCTCGGCGGTTTTCAGCGCTACCGGGGTGGAAACCGCGATCAGACCGAAACACTCGGCGAAGTTTTTTCGATTTTCCCGCGCCTGAAGGAGCGGCGCGCCCAGCTCGCCGGGACCTTGTCAGGCGGCGAGCGGCAAATGCTGGCGGTGGGCCGCGCCCTGATGGCCAAGCCCCGATTGTTGATGCTGGATGAGCCCAGTCTTGGCCTGGCGCCGTTGATCGTGCGGGAGATCTTCCACGTCATCGCCGATCTGAAAAAGACTGGCGTGGCGATCCTTTTGGTGGAGCAAAACGCCCGAGCCGCGCTCCAGGTCGCCGATTTTGGCTATGTGCTCGAGACCGGCGAGATCGTCCTCGAAGGGCCGGCAATGCGCCTGGCGGACGATCCCAAGGTGGTCGAAAGTTATCTGGGCCTCGGACATCGTGCCTGATGGCTCGATGTGGGTGAGGGCGTCAGAACGGAACCACGATGCGCGGCAGGTCGAC
>JBAWHH010000537.1:0-22802 GCA_049593715.1 Rhodocyclaceae bacterium | reverse complement strand
GCAACGAACCCTCCGGTTCCCTTCATGGCTTGATGCGGGTGCGCGGATTCGTTCAGGACGACGCTCACATTTTCTGCACAGAAGAGCAGATTCTCGACGAATCGCGGGACTTCATCGACCTGCTGCGGCGCATCTACAGCGATTTCGGGTTCGACAACGTGCTGGTGAAGCTGTCCACTCGCCCGGAAAAACGCATCGGTGCCGACGAGGCCTGGGATCGTGCGGAGGCGGCGCTCGCCGAGGCTCTGGATGCGAAGGGCTTGGCCTACGAACTGCAGCCCGGCGAGGGCGCGTTCTACGGTCCAAAGATCGAGTTTTCCCTCAAGGATTGCCTTAACAGGGTGTGGCAGTGCGGCACCCTGCAACTGGATTTCTCCCTGCCGGGCCGGCTCGGCGCGGAATTCGTTGCCGAAGACAACTCGCGCAAGACGCCGGTAATGCTGCACCGGGCCATCCTGGGATCGCTGGAGCGATTCATCGGCATCCTCATCGAACACCACGCCGGGGCGTTTCCGCTCTGGCTGGCGCCGGTACAGGCGGTGGTGATGAATATCTCCGAGCATCAGGCGGATTACGCAGAATCGGTTGCGGCGCGGCTGCGCGAGGCCGGCATCCGGGCCGAAAGCGATTTGCGGAACGAGAAAATAAGCTATAAAATACGCGAGCATAGCTTGCAAAAGCTGCCTTACCAGATTGTCGTCGGGGACAAGGAAAAGGCGGCGGATCTGGTGGCCGTCCGAGTCCGGGGTGGGCAAGACCTCGGGCAAATGTCCCTCCAAGCATTGATTGAACGCCTGCTGGGCGAGCGGGAACAGCGGGGCGTTTGAGGGCTTGAAGCGCGGCCTTTTTTGTCTTTTTCGGGAGAATTGAACCATCGCTCAACCCACAAAGTCGTCGCAGCGCGTGAACAACGAGATCACGACGCCGGAGATTCGCCTCATCGGCGAGCAAGGCGAGCAAATCGGCATCGTGTCCATACAACAGGCGCTGTCCCTGGCCGAAGAAGCGGGAGTGGATTTGGTGGAGATTGCGCCAACTGCGCAACCGCCCGTCTGTCGCATCATGGACTTCGGCAAGTTCAAGTACTACGAAGCGAAGAAAGCCCACGAAGCGCGGCTTAAGCAGAAGCAGATCCAGGTCAAGGAAGTGAAATTCCGCCCCGGCACCGACGAGGGCGACTACCAGATCAAGCTACGCAATCTGGTCCGGTTTCTGGAAGATGGCGACAAGACGAAGATCACCCTGCGTTTCCGTGGTCGAGAGATGGCGCACCAGGAGTTTGGCATCCGGTTGCTGGAGCGCGTGAAGGCGGATCTAGTGGAATATGGGACGGTGGAACAGTTTCCCAAGATGGAAGGTCGGCAACTGATCATGGTCATTGCGCCGATCAAGAAGTTGAAACCTTGACTCACCAAGGTTTCGCGCGAGGGTAGTCCGGGCTGACTGGTTCGGCCCGGAACGAGAAGTGGCACGGGTAACAAGTGTTCCCTCAGGAGGGGAGCCACCCGCGGTCATGTTAAAACAGGAGTTGTACGATGCCCAAGATGAAGACCAAGAGCGGCGCTGCCAAGCGCTTCAAGGTCCGCCCCGGCGGTACCATCAAGCGCGCCCAGGCTTTCAAGCGCCACATTCTCACCAAGAAGACCACCAAATCCAAGCGCCAGTTGCGTGGTAACACCCTGGTCAGAGAGACGGACGTGAAATCGGTCCGTGCAATGTTGCCGTACGCTTAAGGGAGGCCTGCCATGCCAAGAGTGAAACGCGGTGTGACGGCGCGTGCCCGCCACAAGAAAGTCCTGGATCAGGCCAAAGGTTATCGTGGCCGCAGGAAAAACGTTTATCGGGTAGCGAAAGAAGCGGTGATGAAGGCGGGGCAATACGCCTACCGCGATCGCCGCCAACGCAAGCGCCAGTTCCGCGCCCTGTGGATTGCCCGTATCAATGCGGCAGCCCGGGAACTCGGCCTGACCTACAGCACCCTGATGAACGGCCTGAAGAAGGCTGCCATCGAGGTGGATCGCAAGGTTCTGGCCGATCTGGCGGTGATGGACAAACCCGCTTTTGCGAAAATCGCCGATCAGGCCAAGGCCAGCCTCGCTGCCTGACGCCTAAAGCGATCAAAAGAAAGGGAGGCGAAGCCTCCCTTTTTTGAGTCCGGCGCGGCAAGACCCCTTGCCCCCCGCCTGCTCACTTTCGCCGGCTGCGGTTCGCAACGCAGACGGCACAAGCGCTTCAGAGAATATGGATAACCTTGAACAACTGGTTGCGGCGGCCCGCTCCGAACTGGCGGTCATTGCCGATGCCGCCCAACTGGAGCAGGCCAAGGCGCGTTACCTGGGCAAGACCGGGTCGCTGACCGAACTGTTGAAAACCCTGGGCAAATTGCCGCCCGAGGAGCGCAAGCAGGCCGGTGCCGCCATCAACGCGGCCAAGGACGCCATTGAGGCGGTCGTGGCCGAGCGCCGCGCCGCCCTCAGGCGTGCCCAGCTGGAAGCCCAACTGCGGGCCGAGGCGCTGGACGTGAGCTTGCCCGGCCGCGGTCTGGGCACCGGCGGTTTGCATCCCGTCACCCGCACCCTGGACCGCATCGAGCAACTTTTCCGCTCAATCGGTTTTGGCGTGGCTTCCGGCCCGGAAATCGAGACCGATTTCCACAATTTCACCGCGCTGAACACGCCCGAGAACCACCCGGCGCGGTCCATGCACGATACGTTTTATCTGCAGGACGCGCCGGAGTTGCTGCTGCGCACCCACACCAGCCCGGTGCAGATCCGTGCTATGCAGGACCACGTGGCGCGTTATGCCGGCTGCGCCTCGATGCCCGAGATCCGCATCATCGCGCCGGGTCGGGTCTATCGGGTGGATTCGGACGCCACCCACTCGCCGATGTTCCATCAGGTGGAAGGTCTGTGGGTGGGCCGTGACGTCAGTTTTGCCAGCCTCAAAGGCGTGCTGACGGATTTCCTGCGCCGTTTCTTCGAGAAGGAAGATTTGCGCGTCCGCTTCCGCCCATCCTTCTTTCCGTTTACCGAACCGTCGGCGGAAGTGGATATGGGCTGCGTGTTCTGCGACCGCGACGGCGTGCCTCAGGGTTGCCGTGTCTGCAGCCACACCGGCTGGCTGGAAATCGCTGGCAGCGGGATGGTCCATCCTAACGTGCTCAAGCACGTGGGCATCGACAGCGAGAACTACGTGGGCTTCGCCTTCGGCATGGGACCGGATCGCCTCACCATGCTGCGTTATGGCGTCAATGATTTGCGCCTCTTCTTCGACGGCGATCTGCGCTTCCTTTCGCAGTTCAAGTAACGATGCAATTCTCCGAGAGTTGGCTTCGCGCCTTCATCAATCCTCCGCTGTCCAGCGCGGAACTGGCACACCTTCTTACCATGGCGGGCCTCGAGGTGGAGGCCCTGGATCCTGTGGCGCCGCCGTTCTCCGGCGTCGTCGTGGCGGAAGTCGTGCAGGTCGAGAAACACCCCAATGCGGACAAGCTCAAGCTCTGCCGAGTGCAGGCGGGCGAGGGCGGGCCCCTGACGATAGTCTGCGGGGCGCCAAACGTCGCCGCCGGGCTGAAAGTGCCTTGTGCCCTAGTGGGCGCTGCCTTGCCCGGCCTCACCATCCGTGCCGCCAAGGTGCGCGGCATCGAGTCTTTCGGCATGCTCTGCTCGGCACGCGAACTCGGCCTTTCCGAGGACCATGGCGGGCTGCTGGTACTGCCGGCGGATGCGCCGGTGGGGGCAGACATCCGTACCTACCTCGACCTCGACGACAAGCGCTTCACGCTCAAGCTCACGCCCAACCGAAGTGACTGCCTGGGCATTGTCGGCGTCGCCCGCGAGGTGGCGGCCCTGACGGGCGCGCCCCTCAATCTCCCTGCCCCCTACGCTGCGCCGGTCACGGCTGCCCTCCAACTCCCGGTATCGATCGCCGCATCCGACCTGTGCGGACGGTTTTCCGGCCGGGTTGTCACCGGCGTCAATCCCACGGCGCCCACGCCGGACTGGATGCGTCAACGGCTCGAACGGGCCGGGCAGCGCTGCATCAGCGCGCTCGTGGATATTTCCAACTACGTCATGCTGGAGTTGAACCGCCCCAACCATGTCTTCGATCTGGACAAGGTCAAAGGCGGGCTGGAAGTTCGCTGGGCCCGGAAAGGCGAGCAGCTACTGCTCCTCAATGGCGCGACCATCGAACTCGACGCCGATGTGGGGGTGATCGCCAGCGGCGGGGCCGTGGAAAGCCTTGCCGGCATCATGGGCGGCGAAGCGACCGCCGTGGGTGACCACACAACCAGCGTCTACGTCGAGGCCGCGTTCTGGTGGCCCCAGGCGATCCAGGGGCGGGCGCGGCGGTACGGCTTTACCAGTGAAGCAGGACATCGCTTCGAGCGCGGGGTCGATTTCGCGGATACCGTCGCCGGCGTGGAGCGCGTCACCCAACTCATCCTAGAGATCTGCGGTGGCGCCGCCGGTCCCATCGACGATCAGCTTCTCAACCTGCCGCAACGCAGTCCGATCCGCCTGCGGCCAGACCGGGCTCGCCGCGTGCTGGGAATCGCACTCGATGCAGCCCAGATCGAGATCCTTCTCCGTGGCCTCGGGTTCGCCTTCGAACGCATTAATGATGCTTTCCTGGTCACGCCGCCCTCCCACCGGTTCGACCTTGCAATCGAGGAAGATCTGATCGAAGAACTGGCGCGGGTCCATGGTTACGACAACATTCCGGCGGCGGTTCCCGTCGCTCCGCTGTCGATGCTGGCCGAAAGTGAGGGCGCCCGGCCGGAAATGCGGTTGAAGCGCCTGCTGGCCGCTCGCGATTACCAAGAGGTGGTCAATTTCAGCTTCGTGGATGCCCAGTGGGAGGCCGACTTCTGCGCCAATGCGTCCGTTCTGGCGCTAGCCAATCCCATCGCCAGCCAGATGGGCGTGATGCGATCCAGTCTTATTGGCGGGCTGGTCGCAAATGTGGTTACTAACCGAAGCCGGCGGGTCGACCGGGTGCGGGTGTTCGAGGCGGGGCGTTGTTTCCTGCGCGGCGATGAGCGTGACCTCGTGCCGGGATTCCGGCAGCCCTTGCGCTTGGCGGTGCTCGCAGCGGGTTCCGTGGTGCCGGAGCAGTGGGGGGCGCCCGCCCGGGCGGTCGATTTTTTCGACGTCAAGGGCGACATCGAAGCCCTACTCGCTCCGCGGGTGGCGCGTTTCGAACCCGTCGAACACCCTGCACTGCACCCTGGGCGTACCGCGGCCGTCTGGCTCCATGACCGGCAGATCGGCATCCTTGGGGAGATTCATCCGCAGTGGGTTCAAAAGTACGAACTCGGGCCCGCGCCGATCGTGTGCGAGCTGGAACTGGATGCCCTGCTCGCCACGGCCGTTCCGGCCTATCGCGAGTCTTCGAAATTCCCCGGAGTGGTGCGGGACATTGCCCTGGTAGTATCCCATCAGGTTAGCGCGAGCAGTCTCATCGGCTGTCTCCGCAAGCACGCGCCGGGCATCATCACGGACGTTCGCCTGTTCGACGTTTTTGTCGGCAAAGGCCTTGATCAAGAAGAAAAAAGTCTTGCTTTTCGTATAGTTATGCAAGATACTGAAAAGACTTTGGCGGATGCGGAAGTCGATGCGGCGGTTGCCGCCCTGGTTCGCGCCGCCGCTGCAGAATATGGCGCAAGGTTACGGGGATAGCGAAAAAAATCATGACCCTGACAAAAGCTGAACTGGCGGACCTGCTGTTCGAAAAAGTCGGTCTCAACAAGCGTGAAGCCAAGGACATGGTCGAGGGGTTCTTCGCGGAGATTCGCACGGCGCTGGAGAGTGGAGACAGTGTCAAGCTTTCAGGCTTCGGAAATTTCCAGTTGCGGGACAAACCGCAGCGTCCGGGCCGCAATCCCAAGACGGGCGAAGAGATTCCCATCACGGCGCGGCGTGTCGTGACCTTCCACGCCAGCCAGAAGCTCAAGTCGGCGGTCGAAAGCGCAGGCCATGGAAGCGGTGAGTCCGAACACTAACGACGATTTGCCGCCCATCCCGGCAAAGCGCTATTTCACCATCGGTGAGGTCAGTGACCTTTGCGGGGTAAAACCCCACGTGCTGCGTTACTGGGAGCAGGAATTCACCCAGCTCAAACCCGTCAAGCGCCGCGGGAATCGCCGCTACTATCAGCATCACGAGGTTCTGCTGGTCCGTCGTATCCGGGAACTCCTGTACCAGGAAGGTTTCACCATCAGTGGTGCCCGCAACCGTCTTGATAGCCAGGACGTCCGTGAATCCACCGACAGCGTGGCTGCGCCGCCGCCGAGTACCATCGATCTGAAGACCGTTCGTGCCGAACTGGAGGCGATCCATCGACTGTTGTGCGACTGATCGTCAGAATTGCTGACTCGGTAACGCAATCGGGGCGGGATAGCTGGGGAGTTTTGTTATAATTGCCGTCGAGTCGGGGCGTAGCGCAGCCTGGTAGCGCACCTGCATGGGGTGCAGGGGGTCGGAAGTTCGAATCTTCTCGCCCCGACCAACCAACTAGTTGAATTCCTGCGGTCGTTCGTCTTGATCGCGGTGGGCAGCGACAGGATCGCTGCATCCAGCGGAGTCCTGAGCCCTCCACCCACGGAATCATGCGCATCCTGGTCAGCAACGACGACGGCTACTTTGCGCCTGGTATCGGACTTCTCGCCGAGACACTCTCCCAGGTCGGCCAAGTGACGGTCGTTGCCCCGGAGCGTGACCGCAGTGGATCCAGCAACTCCCTGACGCTCGATCGTCCTTTGCTGCTGCGCACGGCGGCGAACGGTTTCCACTTCGTCAACGGCACCCCCACTGACTGCGTCCACTTGGCCGTAACCGGCATGCTGGAGCCACTACCCGACATGGTGGTGTCCGGCATCAACCTCGGTGCGAATATGGGCGACGACACGATCTACTCGGGTACCGTTGCTGCCGCTACCGAAGGCTATCTCCTGGGCATTCCTTCCCTCGCTGTCTCTCTCACCAGCAAGACCCCGGCGCACCTGGAAACGGCCGCGGCCATCACGCTGGATATGGTCCGGCGCCTGCAGCGGCGCGCATTCGGCGAGCCCGTGCTGCTGAACATAAACGTGCCGGACGTGCCCCTCGCGGCCATCAAGGGGGTGCGCATCACTCGGCTTGGCAAGCGGCATCGTGCGGAAGGGGTGGTGAAGACCATCAATCCGCGCAGCGAGACCGTCTACTGGGTCGGCGCGGCGGGGGCTGCGCAGGACGCTGGTGAGGGTACGGATTTTTACGCCGTCGCCAACGATTTCGTGTCCGTCACGCCCTTGCAGGTCGATCTCACCCACAACGCCCAATTGCCGCAACTGGCGCGCTGGATAGAGGAATGATCAGCCCTTCTGCCGGCGTCGGGCTGACATCGGAGCGAATCCGGGCGCGCATGGTCGAGCGCTTGCGCGAACAGGGCGTGCGAGACGAGCGAGTACTCGCGGCGATGGCGGCGGTGTCGCGCCACCTGTTCGTGGACGAGGCATTTGCCAGCCGTGCTTACGAAGACACCGCTTTGCCCCTTGGATTCTCCCAGACCATTTCACAGCCCTACGTCGTGGCGCGCATGATCGAACTGGCGCGGGCCGGCCGCGAACTCGGCAAAACCCTGGAAGTCGGCGCAGGCTGCGGTTATCAGGCTGCGGTGCTGTCGCACCTTGCCTCCGACGTCTACGCCGTCGAACGCATCGGCAAATTGCTGGAGCGCGCCAAGGCGAACATGCGCAATCTGCGCTTGCCCAATGTGCGTTTCAAGCATGCGGACGGAAACGTCGGCCTGCCCGAGGCCGCTCCGTTCGATACAATCATCGTCGCCGCCGCCGCGCGCCAACTGCCGACAACGCTGCTCCAGCAACTGGCGCAGGGGGGCAGGCTGGTTCTACCGTTGGGCGCCGACGGACAGCAGCGGCTGTGTCTGGTCGAACGCAACACGCGCGGGTTCTCCGAAACCCATCTGGAAATGGTACGGTTCGTGCCGCTTTTGTCTGGAGTGGAGTAAAAAGTGAGGACGACATCCTTCGGCTGGCTGGGGCCGGCGCTTGCGGTTGCCGCCTTGGCTGGCGGCTGCGCCAGCACCACACCCGCACCGGTCTCCGATCGCGCCTCAGGATCGGCTCGGGCGGAACGTCCCACAGCCCAAATCAGCGGCAAGGACACCTACACCGTCAAGAAGGGTGACACCCTTTACAGCATCGCCCGGGCCGTCGGCCAGGAAGGCCGGGACATCGCCGCGTGGAACAACCTCGACGCTCCGGGATCTTTGCGCGTTGGTCAGATTCTGCGTACCTCCCCGCCGGATGGGGCTACCACCGTTGTCGTCAAGCCGGTGACGAGCCAGGCGGAAGTCGAGGCCCGTCCCCTTGGGGCTGCAGGAGCGAGTCCGCTGCCGCCCCTTGCCGGGCCGTCTTCTCTCGGCGATGGCGTGAAGCGTGAGCCCAAAGGGGGCAAGCAGCCCTATTCCGAAGCCGCACTGGCCGCACTGCGAAAGGCGGAGGCCACCCCACCGCGCAGCGCGGAGCCCGCGCCGCCGATCGTCACTCCCGAGCCGAAGACCGACGCGAAACCGGATACCACCGGCAGCAAGCCCGCCGATAGCGCCAAAGGGTCGGCGGATGCGAGCAGCAGCGGTATCGAGTGGCAATGGCCGGGCAGCGGAAAGGTCGTCAAGCCTTTCAGCGAGCCGTCCAGCAAGGGCATTGATATCGCAGGCCACGCCGGGGATCCGGTTCTGGCGGCTGCGGCGGGCAAGGTGATGTACGTGGGCTCGGGCATTCGCGGTTATGGCAATCTGGTCATCATCAAGCACAGCAACGGATACCTGTCCGCTTACGGCCACAACCGCAAGATTTTGGTCAAGGAGAACCAGACCGTCACGCGCGGGCAGAAGATCGCCGAGATGGGGGACAGCGATGCCGATCAGCCCAAGTTGCACTTCGAGATCCGCCGCCAGGGCAAGCCGACGGATCCGATGAAACAGCTCCCGCCGCGCTGAGGACCCGACCATGGTCGCGCCGGCCGACCCTGATGACGTTCATGGCGACGAGCCGGACGCGGCGGTCGAGCCGGAGGAAACGCCTAACGAAGCGCCCGACGAGAGCGAGTTCCGCAACGACGTTACCCAGATCTACCTGAGCGAAATCGGCGCCAATCCGCTTCTGACCGCAGATCAGGAGCGCGATCTGGCGCGGCGCGTTCGACAGGGCGATTTCGCGGCGCGGCAGAAGATGATCGAGCGCAACCTGCGCCTCGTCGTCAACATCGCCAAGCATTACCTCAACCGTGGTATTCCCCTCCTCGACCTGGTGGAAGAGGGAAACCTCGGCCTCATCCACGCCCTGGAAAAGTTCGACCCCGAGCGGGGCTTTCGCTTCTCGACCTACGCAACCTGGTGGATCCGGCAGAACATCGAGCGGGCGATCATGAACCAGTCGCGGACCATCCGCCTGCCGGTGCACGTGGTCAAGGAGCTGAATCAAGTGCTGCGAACCTTGCGGCGCCTGGAAATGGGGGGGAATGGGGAGGCTTCGGCCGAAGAGGTTGCGCTGTTGCTGGAACGCTCGGTGGAGGATGTTCGGCACATCCTTTCCCTCAACGAACATACCGCGTCCCTTGATGCCCCGCTGGACGTGGATCCCAATTTGTCCATCGGCGAATCCCTGCCCGACGAGAATGCCGAGAACCCCGAGACCAAAATGCAGAACCTCGAGATCGGCACGCTCGTGTACGCGTGGGTCGAACTGCTCGGGGAAAAGCAGCGCCTGGTGATCGAGAGCCGCTATGGCCTCAATGGCAGCGAAGTGCACACCCTGGAAGAGCTGGCGGCGGAACTGGGCCTGACGCGGGAACGGGTGCGTCAGATCCAGTTGGAGGCCCTGGCGCAGTTGCGGCGCATATTGCGGCGCCGCGGCGTGTCGAAAGATATCCTTTTCTGATCTCGGCGGCTGGCTGCCGCCGTGCCCTCAGCCTAGCCGGCTGAAACTCCACGAGCGTTGCGCAGGGCCACCGAAAGGTGGAAGACGGCCATGGCGTAGAAGCTGCTCCGGTTGTAGCGGGTCAGCACGTAGAAGTTGTCGAAGCCGAGCCAATATTCGGTCGGTTGGTCCGGGCTCACCAAATCGATCAAGGCGCAGCGGTCCTCTTCTCCAGTGGTTTCCGTTGCCCGCACGCCAAGTTCGGTCAACTTGGCCATACCATGGACCGGGAGCACGCCGCCGTCCGCCAGAGGCAGGGCAGCGGGTGGTACGAAAGCCGGCACGGCGATGAGCCGGCCGCTGTGCCAACCGTGCTCGCGCAGGAAGTTGGCCACACTGCCAATGGCATCCGCGGGACTGTCCAGATCCTTCTTGCCGTTACCGTCGAAATCGACGGCAAAACGCCGGTAGCTGCTCGGCAGGAACTGTGGCAGACCCAGGGCCCCGGCGTAGGAACCTTTGAACGTCAGAGCACTGCGACCCGTGTCCCGCGCCATCAACAGGAGTTCTTCCAGTTCGGTGCGGAAAAGCTCCGCGCGCGGGGGATAGTCGAACGCCAGGGTGGCAAGGGCGGAGAGCGTCGGTATGTTCCCGGTCATGCGGCCGTAGATCGTTTCCACGCCGATGATGGCCGCGATGATCTCCTCGGGTACCCCGAAACGCTTGGCGGCGGACTGGAACATGGCGGCATGGTCGTCCCAGAAACGCGTGCCGGCCCGGATGCGCTGCTCGTTTACGTAGCGCGGCCGATAAGCCCGCCAGGAGCGGATGCGCGGGTCGCGGGGCGGCATGATGGCGCGGATGACATCGGACCGATACTGGGTGTGGGCGAACAAGGCGCTCAGGTCGTCCGGGTCCAGGCCATGTTTGGCGCTCATTTCGCGCATGAACTGCTGCACCTCGGCACGAGAGTCGTAGCCTTCCGCCGCGCACGTGGTCCGGCTGCCTAGCAGGAGAGAGGCGCTGGCCAAGGCGGCAACGAAGCGTCGGCGGCGGGGATTGAAAGAGTCGCTAAGGTTCTTCACGGTCGTAATCGGCGTATGCGGCGAGTGAGTTCGCGGATGAGGTGGGGCGGCGCCGACCCACCGTAGCGCAAGCCCGCGTAGAGCCTGGCAATCAGTGCGATTTCGTGCGCCAGTTGCGGTTTTGCGGCGGCAACGCGCTGTGCGTAATCAAGCGGGCCTTCCCAGCTTTGACGGGGCAAGCCGCGACGCCCCAACTTGCGCGACAGCCGCGCCCACTGGCGCTGCAGTGGGTCCGACGGCTTGTGCTGCCACAGCGCCCAGGTCCCGAGGGCCAGAACGAATACTGATGCTGCCACGCAGAGCGCCAGACTCAGCGACCACCAATCGGGAGTGCCCATTCCCAGGCGCCCCAGCAATTCGCGCTGCCTTTGTGGATTGTAGCCGAGCACCCACTGGTCCCACGCGTTGGCGGCGGCTTCCCAGCGAAAACGCAGGCCGCGCAGCCAGTCGGCGTCCACGCGCAGCAAGGCGGGCACGGGATCGCCCTCCGGCACGGCGGAGGCGAGCCCGCGTTCGATGCGCAGCGGCGAAACGGCCGCCGTCGGGTCGATCCGCAGCCAGCCCTTACCTTCGACCCAGATTTCCGCCCAAGCGTGGGCATCGGACTGGCGCACTACCAAGTAATCATCCACCGGATTTACTTCTCCCCCCTGGTAGCCGGTCACCACCCGCGCCGGGACACCCGCTGCTCGCATCAGGAACACGAACGCTGACGCATAGTGTTCGCAGAATCCGCGCCGGCTATCGAATAGAAAGCTGTCTACCGGATCGTCGGCCAGCAGCGGCGGCGGCGACAAAGTGTAGACGAAAGGCTGCTGCCGAAAGAGGGCCAACGCCTTTGTGGCAATGGCCTGCGGCGTAGCGTTCTCACGTGCCCAGTCCGCTCCCAGGGCACGGGCTTGAGGATTGGTGCCGGGCGGCAATTGGCGGGCTCCCATCAGTGCCCCCTGCCGTTGCTCGCGTCCAGCGTGCAATTCCGTGTACGACCGCATCCCATACCGTTTCCTGTTCCGCACCGGGGCACGGGCCTGAATCTGGTAATCGTCGGTGACCAAAGCGTCCGACGGCACGCTCCCGGGCACGTCCAGGGCGAACAACCATTTCTTGTCGTGGGGTTCGAGGGTGACCGTGTAGTCCACCACCGGCCCGCTTACGGGGTAAGGAAGTGCTTCCGATGGGCGCGGGAAAGCCGCCCGCCAAGTCCGTCCATCGAAGTGGGTTAGGACCGGGCCGCGCCAATAGAGGCGATCCTGCGGTGGAACGGGGCCCTCGAATCTGGCGCGAAAGGCGATGGCGCCTGAGAGAGAAAGCTGGCTGATGGCGCCGGGGGCCATGGCATCCGAAAGTCCGCTCATCCCGCTGTAGGCGTCAATAGGCATGCCCCAGAGCGGCCCTTGCACCCGCGGAAAGAGCACGAACAGCACCAGCATGAAAGGCGCCGACTGGGCCAGCAGCACCGCGGCACGCCTCACGGCCGCCCGCCAAGATTGCCCGTCGTGGTTGAGCAGGATCAGGGCGGCGGTCATGACGATCAGGGCGCCCAGGGCGATGGCAGCCGCCACGGGGCTCTGGGTATCGAAGAACAGTGCAACCTGCAGGAAGTAGCCGAGGAAAATCGCCGCGTAGCCGTCCCGGGCTCGGCGGGCCTCAAGCAGCTTGAGCGTCAGAAACAGCACCAACAGCGCGACCCCAGGTTCGCGTCCGAAGAGGTTTTGATAGGTGGCGAGAACGCCGCCGGTGCCACCTAGCGTCATCAGAATCAGCAGCCATCGCGGCGGAAGATCCACTCGGCGCCACCACAACACTCCCCGCCAGACCAGCAGCAGTGTCGCCACCACGCCAAGCCACAAGGGCAGACGGCCGAGGAGGGGCAGGCTGGCGGCTGTGGCGGCAAGCAGCAGCCACAGTGACTGGGTTCGACTTAGCGCAGGGTCGGCGCCGACACGGCCGACCAACGGGAGGGAATCCTTGCGCCGCGCGTCGGGTTTCGGTCGTGCCCCCTGGTGCGCCATCGCCTGCCCCGATTAACCGATACGGCTCTCGCCGAACAGCGCCAACGACCGCAGGCAACGCCGCACGTGCGCCTCACCCTTGCCGTACCGGTGGCTGGCGCCGGGCAGTTCGAGGGAAAAGCCAACCTGTGCCGCATGGGCGGCCGCTACCCAGGCTGTCAGCCGCGACAGGCGGGCCTCGGTATCCAGGTGGGCCGGCAGCGCCGACCAGTCCAGCCGCACTTGGCCGCCCGCTGGGGCGGTGAAGCGTTTGGTCAGGAGGGGACCATCCCGGGCTGCAACTTTCCACGCGACGTGGCGCGGGGAATCTGCTGGCTGATGCCCCCGCAGGCCGGCAAAATCCTCGCCGCCCGACTCAGCGCCAGTTGGCCCGCGTTCACCGAGGCCACCGCTGGGAAGGGGGGGCGCGCCCCGCTCGGGGCGCGGATAAATCAGGCAGCGCATGTCGGGATGGATGTAGCTCCACGCACGGATCAAGCCGAGGGGAAACGTGGTTTGCAGCGTTAGGCGGCTCAGGGCGAGCCAGCCTCGCTCAGGCGCGGGAACGCAAACGCGGGCTTCGACGTTGGCGCGGGCGGGGACGTCCACCACCACCGGTTCGATCCCCAAAGCGCAAACGCGCAGGCCAAGACGTGGATCGGCGCGCGCGTTCCCGAAGCGGAGCGGAAACGAGGCCACCCCTCCAGCAAATACCGGATCGCAGCGGCCCGCGGCAATTTCCAGGCGGACGAGGTTGCGGAAGGTATGGACGATGGCGACGATTCCTAGCCCGCCCAGGAGGAAAGTCAGCAGGTAGCCGAGACTGAGGAAATAGTTGATGGAGCCGACGAGCAGCAGGGCCACTGTGAAGCTGAAGGCCAGGCCGGCGCGGGTCGGCAACACGAACACGCGGCGTTGGTCAAGGATGATGGGGGTCGCTTCCGTACCACGATAGCGGAACAGGCGGCGCTGGAGTTCCGCGCCGAGCCGTTTGGCGATCGCCTCCACGCCGGCAAAGCCGCAATCAAGGCAGAGGCACGGCAGCGATCAACTGCCGCACCAGCGTTGCGGGGTCGGGACGCAGCCCTTCGTCGATCGGCTTGAGGCGATGACTGGCGACGCCGGGAAGAACCGCCTGGAGGTCTTCCGGCAACACCATGGCGCGGCCGTCAATGAACGCCCAGGCGCGGGCGGCGGATAGCAGGGCGAGCGCTGCCCGCGGCGACAGGCCGGACTGATAGAGCGCGCTGTCGCGGGTGTAGTGCACCAGGGCCTGGGCGTAGTCGAGCAGGGGCGGCGCAATGCGGATTTCGGCGACCTGTTGCTGCAGCCGTACCAGTTGCTCGGCGCGCACGCAGGGCATCAGCCCCGCCAGCAGGCGCCGCCGGTCGGCCCCTTGCATCAGTTCCCGCTCCGCAGCGGGGTCGGGGTAGCCCAGTTCGATGCGCATCAGGAAACGGTCCAACTGAGATTCGGGCAGCGGGAAGGTGCCGATCTGGTGGGCCGGGTTCTGGGTGGCGATGACGAAGAACGGTTCGGGCAAGGGGCGCGTTTCCCCCTCCGCCGTGACCTGATGTTCTTCCATTGCTTCCAGCAGGGCACTTTGCGTCTTGGGCGTGGCGCGATTGACTTCGTCCGCCAGGATCAACTGGGAGAAAATCGGTCCAGGATGGAAGCGGAAACTGCTGTTCCCGCGATCATAGACGGACACGCCGATGATGTCCGCTGGCAGCATGTCGCTGGTGAACTGGATGCGCTGGAACTGCAGCCCGAGCAAACGCGCCAGGGCATGAGCCAGCGTGGTCTTGCCCATACCGGGCAGATCCTCGATCAGCAGGTGACCACGGGCCAGCAGGCAGGCAAGGGCAAGACGGATCTGGTGGCTCTTGCCAAGTACGACCTGCCCCGCGCGGCTAACGATGTCGTGCACGACGGAGTACGGCATGGCTTGTGGCGAATGAGATCGACGATGGATAATAGCGTCTTTTCCTGCCGCGACTTCATGTTCGAATTGGTCCAGGGTCGCATCGAATCGAGCAAAGAATGACCACTGCATTCATTAGTCACCGCGATTGCTCCAACCACGACATGGGGCGGCATCACCCGGAGAGCCCCGACCGTCTGGCCGCGATCAACGATCGTCTGATCGCCTCGGGTCTGGACATGTATCTCGTGTTCTACGATGCGCCGCTGGCTACCATCGAGCAGCTCACTCGGGCCCACGCGCCCGAGCATGTGCGCAACGTGATGCAGAGCGCGCCCAAAACCGGCATCGTTCACCTCGACCCGGATACGGCCATGTGCCCGTCTACCCTCGAAGCCGCGCTGCGCTCCGCCGGCGCCAGCGTCATGGCCACCGATCTGGTGATGTCCGGCGAAGTGGAGAATGCCTTCTGCAGCGTCCGCCCGCCGGGCCACCATGCCGAACGGGCGAAGGCCATGGGTTTCTGCTTCTTCAACAACGTGGCGGTGGCCGTCAAGCACGCCCTGGCGGTCCATGGCTTGGAGCGGATCGCGATCATCGATTTCGACGTTCATCACGGCAACGGTACGGAGAACATCTTCGCTGGCGACGATCGGGTACTGATGGTCAGTACTTTCCAGCACCCTTTCTACCCTTACTGCGGCACCGACGATCCTGCCGACAACATGCTCAACGTACCGATTCCGGCGGGCACCCGCGGCGACGGTTTTCGCCAGATCGTGAGCGATATCTGGATGCCCCGGCTGCGGGAGTACGCGCCCCAGGCGATATTCATTTCCGCCGGTTTTGATGCCCATTACGAGGATGACATGGCGTCGCTCGGGCTCGTCGAGTCCGATTATGCCTGGGTCACGGAACAGTTGAAGATCCTGGCGGCTGAGTCCGCCAACAAGCGCATCGTGTCGATCCTGGAGGGCGGCTATTCGCTCTCCGCTCTGGCGCGCAGCGTCGCTTCACATATCAAGGTACTCGCCGACCTTTGACGCCCAGGCGATAGTCGGACCGTCCGCGCTGGTAGCCGGGCGGGCTCCGATTCCGCTGCCCGGCGAGTTTGCTAGAATCCTGCGCTTTACCCTCGGGTTGATCCCATGATCACAGGTTCGATCGTCGCCATCGTCACGCCCATGCATGAGGATGGCAGTCTCGATTTCCCGCGCTTGAAGGCTTTGGTCGACTGGCATGTCCGCGAAGGAACGAAGGCCATCGTTGCAGTGGGTACGACCGGCGAATCGCCGACGGTTGGCTGGGACGAGCACTGCGAACTGGTGCGTGCGGCCGTAGAGTACGCCGCGGGACGCATTCCCATCATTGCCGGGACCGGCGCGAACTCCACCAGCGAAGCGATCGAACTGACCGCCTACGCCAAGAAAGTCGGCGCGACGGCGGGCCTTTCAGTGGTCCCTTACTACAACAAGCCGACGCAGGAAGGGCTATACCGCCATTTCCGCAAGATCGCCGAGGCCGTCGATCTGCCGCTGATCCTGTACAACGTGCCGGGACGCACAGTGGCCGACCTCAGTAACGATACTGCGCTGCGGCTGGCGGAGATTTCCGGCATCGTGGGGATAAAGGATGCAACGGGCAGCATGGACCGCGGTGCCGACCTTGTCCGTCGCGCACCGGCCCATTTTGCCGTCTATTCGGGAGATGACCTGAGCGCCGTGAACCTCATGTTGCTCGGCGGGCACGGCAACATATCGGTGACCGCCAATATCGCCCCGCGCATGATGAGCGAAATGTGCACGGCTGCCCTGGCCGGCGATGTCGCCCGCGCACGTTCCATTCACCTCGGCCTGCTGCCCTTGCACCAGAGCTTGTTTGTTGAAGCGAACCCGATTCCCGTGAAGTGGGCGGCGGCGCAGTTGGGCTTGATCGAAACGGGCATCCGCCTGCCGCTCACGCCGTTGTCCGAGGCTTTTCACGAGCGGGTGCGCCGCGCCATGCGCGAAAGCGGTGTTTCGGTCTGATGGGGTACCACGGGAGAGGCGCGGGAATGAACCGCAAGTGCATCGTTGTCGCGATAGAAATCGCCGCTGTCGGCGCCCTGCTTGGCGCCTGCACCACGTCGTTCGACTCGAAGAAGATCGACTACAAGTCCGCAGGCAAACTGCCTTCCCTGGAGGTGCCGCCCGATCTAACCGCGCCGACCAAGGATGACCGCTACGCGGTGCCGGACATCAGCCCGAAGGGCACGGCCACCTACTCCACGTATTCCGCCGAGCGTTCCGGCCAGGCTCGCGTCACCACGGACTCTGCGGTCCTCCCGCAGGTGGACAAGGTCCGCGTCGAGCGCGTCGGGAATCAGCGCTGGCTGGTCGTCAAGGAGGCACCGGACAAACTATGGCCGGTGGTGAAGGATTTCTGGCAGGAACTGGGCTTCATCATCAATATCGACATGCCTGACGCGGGAATCCTGGAGACCGACTGGGCGGAAAACCGCGCCAAAATCCCCCAGGACTTCATTCGCAACACTATCGGCAAGGTGCTGGACTCGCTTTACTCCACCGCCGAGCGGGACAAATTCCGTACCCGCCTCGAAGCCGGCAAGGAAGGCGGAACAACCGAGGTTTTCATCAGCCACCGTGGCATGCAAGAGATCTTCACCAGCGAGGCCAAGGACAACACGGTGTGGCAGCCCCGGCCTGCGGATCCCGAACTTGAGGTGGAGATGCTGCGCCGACTGATGGTGCGCCTGGGCACGGAGGAGAAGCGTGCGACCAGTCAGCTCGCCTTACAGCCGAAAGAACAACAGGCATCCTTGCAGAAGGGTGTGGATGGCTCGGGAACCCTGCAAATACAAGAGGGTTTCGACCGCGCGTGGCGCAGAGTCGGATTGGCGCTGGACCGCGTCGGGTTCACCGTCGAGGACCGCGATCGCTCCAAAGGGCTCTACTACGTACGTTACGTCGACCCGGAAGCGGACGTGAGGAGCAAGAAGGACGGCGGCTGGCTGTCGTCGCTGGCCTTCTGGCGTAGCGACGAAAAGCCCTCTGCGGCAGGGGGCAAAGCCCAGTACCGGATCCAGGTTAAGGAAGAGGGCGCTTCCTCCAGCGTTGTTCAGGTGTTGAGCGCCGAAGGCGGCGTGGATCGCTCCGAAACCTCGAAAAAGATTCTTGGCCTGCTCCTCGATCAGTTGAAGTAATGCGTTTCGCGTCGCTGGGCAGCGGCAGTCGTGGCAATGCGTTGATCGTCGAAGCGGGAGTCAGCAGGCTTCTGCTGGATTGTGGTTTCAGCCCGCGCGAGGCGAAGCTCAGGCTGGGCAGGTTAGGACTCGAGCCGGAGGATGTGAGTGGGTTGGTTATCACCCACGAACATAGCGATCACGTTGGTGGCGCCGTCAGGTTTGCCCTGCGCTACGGACTGACGCTCTGGCTCACCTGTGGAACACTGTCCGCTTTGCAGGCCGCCGGCGGAGCGCTGCCGCGGACTGAGTTGATCGTCGGCGATCAGCCTTTTGCCTTCGGTGACATCGAAGTGCTCCCGTATCCTGTCCCCCACGATGCGCGCGAGCCGGTGCAGTTTGTCTTCTGCGATGGCCGTTCCCGGCTTGGTGTGCTTACCGATGCCGGCTGCGTCACCCCCCACATCGAGAATTGCCTTCGCGAATGCGCGGCTCTCGTGCTGGAGTGCAATCACGATTCCGGTATGTTGTCCCGTGGCGCCTATCCCCAATACTTGAAAGCGCGCATCGCCGGGCGCTTCGGGCACTTGGACAATGAGGCGGCAGCGGCTTTGCTGGCGGCTGTCGCTTCGCCGAAGCTTGAGCACGTGGTGGCTGCCCATCTGAGCGAAAAGAACAACCGCCCGGAACTTGCGCGACAATCTCTGGCTGGAGCACTCGGCTGCGCGGAGGAATGGATTAGCGTGGCGCAGCAGCAGGACGGCCTGCCCTGGCGTGCGTTGTGCAGCCGGTGACAGGCAACAAAAAAGCCGACCCGAAGGCCGGCTTTTTCGCAGCGTCAGTACGAATTACTTCTTGACGGCTTCTTTGGCGGCGTCAGCAGCGCCCTTGGCAGCGTCGGCGGCGCCCTTGGCGGCGTCAGCAGCGCCCTTCGCGGCTTCGGCGGCCTTGTCGGCGGCGGGCTTGTCACCGCCCATGCCTTCCATGCCCTTCGGGGCTTCCATGCCGCTCATGCCGGCTTGGCCTTCCATGCCCTTGGGCGCTTCAGCACCCTTCGGCGCTTCAGGAGTCTTCGGGGCTTCCATGCCCTTCGGGGCTTCCATGCCGCTCATGCCTTTCTGTTCAGCGGCGGGCTTCTTGGGTTCTTGCTTCTGGTCGCAAGCGGTAACGGCCAGCGCGGCCACGGCGGCGGCAACGAGGAGAGAATATTTCATGTTCGAGCTTCCCTTATCGAAGAGTGAAGGTGACTTGTCAAATTCTTGAATTGGCCAGGACTAACTCCAGCCAAGCGAAAATGGTACCACCCCTATGCACATCCCATCCATCCGCGTCCAGTCGAAGGCCGGAAACTGTGGCAAAAACGCCACAATCAGCCCACAGCGGTTCATAGGCCGAGGGATGTCGTTCCTGTGGCTTCGGTGGCGATTTCCCACAATTCGTCGAAGCGGCGCTGCCATTTTCCCGCCTCAGCCTCTGTCGCGATGAGCACCTTGCCGCGAGCGTGGTCGGCGTGGAAACGCGTCACTATGTGGCAACCGTCCGCGACGATGAAGCGTTCGGCGAGATGGAGCAGATCGTCGGGGCTTTGCCGCAACCATGCGTTGTGCCCAAACCGCTTGAGCAGATCAGCCAAGCGCGGGCAAGTGTTGGCCACCGACTCGGGTTTGTGGAGGACGATGCGCAGCCGGTTGCTGCGGCTGGCCAGCAGAAAACGGCTTAGGGCGCTGGCCCCGGCGCGGGATTCCAGGCCGGTCTCCGCAAGGTCCGCATCGAATACCGCCAGTTGGGACCGAGCGGCCCCAACCACCTCAGTCACCGCCTCCCGGTATTCCGCGTAGGTGTCGAAGAGCGATTCGCGTGGGCTGCTTTCCATCCGATCACCGATATCCGAGGTCGCTGCGCTCCGCTGTCGCACGGGAGCCAAAAGAAATCTATTCCTGCTCCCCGGCCCCGCCTTCAACGTGGCTGCGGGCGTCGAGAGCGATCTGCTTACGCAACGCCCGATAACGCGCTTCGAAGTTCTCGCCAAATAGAGGGTCTGCGCTGCGAGGCACCGCGGCCTTGGCCGCGGCCCAGTCGTCGGGCGTGAGAACCTGGGCCGAGCGCGGCATGATTTCGTTCTCTTCCGCTGCGATGTGGTGACGGTAGTACACAAGGAAACTCTTGACTGCCTCTTCCAGCTTTGTGCGTTCGATCATCACGTCGTCGGTGATCTCCTGCAAATACCGTAACAGTTCCTCGCCTGCTTCCGCGATTGCGCGGTGTTCCTGAGTCAGTCGACCTACCAGCAGTTCCAGCGCTGGATCGCGTTCGATGAGCCGAGAAAAGGCCACATCCTCCCATCGATGATGATAGCGGTCCGAGTAGTGCCGCAAGTAGTAGACGACGTCTCCCATCAGTTCGTAGTTTGGCTGCTCGCCCGCTTGATACGCCTTCAACTGCACTTCCACGAGGTCAAGAAGTTGCAGGAAGTTGTCGTGCTCGGCATGCCATATAGCGAGGGGGTCAGACATCGGAGTAGCTCCAAGGAGAACGGGGACAACGAAGAATCACTGCGGTGAACTGTTGTGGAGACAGAGACGCAGAGGGCTCCGCGATGCCTCTTCGTTAGCATGGCTGACGCTCAGGAGGGCAGAATCCCTCACGCTTTGCATTTCGGCCTGCAAGGATGCTGGGGTTTTTGCTCAGAATCGGTTGCACACCGAAAACGGCGAGAGAAGTGCCGAGACAGTTCCCCAACGCCCGCGCGCCAGACGTAACGGACAAGATTTATGGTAGTGATGGGCGGACTTGAACCGCCGACCTACGGATTATGAATCCGTCGCTCTAACCAGCTGAGCTACATCACCACGAAAGGGGGAAAAGAATAGCAGAATCCGATGGTTCGAATCAACCCATGGGCGGTGGTTGCGCGTAGTTGAGCCCCTGTTGGCTCCGCGCGGGCGGGTTCTGGCCTCCGGCGGGACGTCTCACCAGGACCACCGGCTTGCGCCTGCGGCGCTGATGGTTTCCTTGTCGCTGCCACCTAGCACGGTGGCAGGGGCCGTTGCACGCCAGCTAGGCTAAAGTTCCTCGTGCGGATTCCGCAACCCATTCGGAAGCGTAGGGCCTTGCAGATAAGGCTCGGCGCTGTCGATCGAGCCCGTTTGAGTCTCCACGGAGCCCGCCCCCAAGGGGCCTTGGACTATAATCAACCCTGAATCTTCAAATCAACCATGGATCCGCTGATTCCCGCCATCGTCAGTGCCGTCATACAGACCGTGATGTCCAGCCCGAGCAGTGAGCCCTCTCCACCCGTGGCACAAGTATTGCGCACGATTCCCGCGGAAGCGGTCTTGGCGGACATGGAGCCGCCTTCCAGCGGCAAAGTCGCTCTCAACGGCCAGTCCTTTGCTCTGACCCCCGCCACCCAGATTCGCGATCAGCGCAACCTCATCGTCATGTCTGCCACGGTGCAGCAGGCGGCCAAGGTCCGCTACCTACCCGATTTAGGCGGTGGCGTTCAGCGCATCTGGATCCTGACGCCGCAGGAAGTGGCGAACGCCTCGCAGTAGTTCATGCCAAAGAAAGTCTTCATCCGTACTTTCGGATGTCAGATGAATGAGTACGATTCGGCCAGAATGGCTGATGTGCTTGCAGCCGCTGATGGCATGGAGCCCACTGACGATCCCGCAGAAGCTGACCTGATCCTCTTCAATACCTGCTCGGTGCGTGAAAAGGCCCAGGAGAAGGTGTTCCACGATCTCGGTCGTGTCCGCCAGTTGAAGGTGGCGCGGCCGGACCTGATCATCGGCGTGGGCGGTTGTGTGGCGAGCCAGGAAGGTGCCGCCATCGTGGCGCGGGCGCCTTACGTCGACATCGTTTTCGGGCCGCAGACGCTGCATCGCTTGCCCGCCCTTATTTCGCGGCGCCGCGAATCCGGCCGTGCGCAGGTGGATGTTAGCTTTCCCGAGGTGGAGAAGTTCGACAACCTTCCTCCACCGCGGGTTGACGGGGCCTCCGCATTCGTTTCCGTGATGGAAGGCTGCAGCAAATACTGCACTTTCTGCGTCGTCCCCTATACCCGTGGCGACGAGGTTTCGCGGCCGTTCGAGGACGTCCTGGCGGAAATCGCCGGCCTGGCTCAGCAGGGCGTGAAAGAAGTGACCCTGCTCGGGCAGAACGTCAATGCCTACCGCGGCGCCACAGCGGATGGCGAACAGGCGGACCTCGCGCTTTTGTTGGAGTACGCAGCGGAAATTCCGGGTATCGAGCGCCTGCGATTCACGACTTCCCACCCACGGGAATTCACGCACCGGCTGATCGATGTTTTCGCAACCCAGCCAAAACTGGCCAGTCATCTCCATCTGCCTGTCCAGTCCGGTTCCGACCGTATCCTCGCCGCAATGAAGCGCGGCTACACGGCGCTGGAATACAAGTCCATCGTCCGCCGCCTGCGTCGGGCGCGGCCCGATTTGTCGCTCAGTTCGGACTTTATCGTCGGCTTTCCGGGCGAAACCGACGCCGATTTCGCGCAGACGATGGCGCTGATCGAGGACGTCGGTTTCGATGCCTCCTTCAGTTTCCTCTATAGCCCGCGAACGGGTACGCCCGCCGCTGAGATGGCCGACGACACGCCGGCGGCGGTGAAATCGCTGCGGCTGACGCGACTGCAGCAACGCATCGAAGAACTCGCATTCGACGTCAGCCAGCATATGGT
>JBAWHH010000536.1:0-2569 GCA_049593715.1 Rhodocyclaceae bacterium | reverse complement strand
AACTGGGCCTCGCCAGGGATTGACCGATGGCCCGACTCCTGGGTGGCTGAGGTTCGTTGCTAATCAGGTATGGTTAAGGGGGTTCGCCCAAGTCCCTTCTTGTCTGAATCAGTCCGGCGATGTCCCGCCACCGAATTGGCTGAGGGCTGCTTGCCCCGCCGCGGGCAGGGACACAACACCGACCGTGCCGCCCCTGGATCCGAAAAACTCGGTGTCGCTGGGGTTGAGTTTGATTGTGTGGATTGGCAGGTGATTCCTATAGACGCGCACCTCGCCAGTCGAATATGCCCTTGCGCCAAACTGGTCGCCGTCTTGAAACTTGGCGGTCACCGGCGGATAGACCGTCCAGCCGCGGCCGCGTGGCAATAACGTGCCCAGGCGAATCGACTGTCTCTCCGCATCATAGACGAGCACGATTGCGCCGTTCCGGGCGTCCGGCGCGGCATTGCCGAATGTCTGCACCTTCAAGGCGATGCCTTGCGTACTCCGCGGGCCGACGCGCTCGAAGGTGACGAAAGCGTCCTGATCCTCACCAAACCGGCCGTACTTCCAGTAGATTGTCCCGCCGTTTCGCACCCGAAGTTGTCCCTTCTCAACCAGGAAAGCGCTGGAGTCCGTGTCGCCACTCCAGTTCGCGCCGAGTTCCCCCTCACTGCGGTCAAAACTGTCCAGCGTCGGCGCTTTCGGAAAGTTCGGGGTCATCAGGAAGGCGTGTCCCTCGCCGGCAATGGAGCCCCAACCGGTGATCTGTCCGCGGTCGTTGATTGCGTTGGCGGAACGCAATATCCAGGCAGAGTCGGCGGGAACCAGCCAGTTGAGATCTACCATGCCGACAGCGGCGTCGTAACCGAATGCGAGTTGGTTTGCATTTTGCTGGTCGAGGGAATAGCCAACCACCTGCCGGCGATTGTTCAGGCCATAAGCCTTGCTGATTCTTCCACCCAGGGTGCCGAGATCCCGCATCCCCTTGCCGGGCGAAAACAGAAAGGCATGCTCGACGTTGCCGGCCGTCTCAGCGTAGCCAGTCACGTCGCCGCGATCGTTGATGCGCGTCGCAAAGCTCGTCCCTCCGCCGAGTGTTCCCAGATCAGCCATCACTTCCCCTGAATACAGAAACGCATGCAGGAAATTCTGGCTGTTCGGCGCGGCCCCCACCACCTGCCCCGTCCTATTAATGCTATTGGGGTAGATGTTGAAGCCGATGCTGCTCAACTGACCAATATCGCGCAACGTGGAACCCACGGTACGAAATCCGCGCACTTCACCTGAACTGTTTCTGGCGTAGCCTACGACTTGACCGGCCTTGTTGACCGCGTTGGCAAAGCTTTCACTTCCCCCAAGCGTACCCAGATCCTGCATGGTGCCGTGCTCGTAGCGGAACGCATGCCGCCTGCGGCGCCCACTCTCGTCAGGAGGGAGGACTGAATACCCGACGATGTGGCCCGCCTCGCTGATGTCGGTGGCGGAGCTTTCTTCTCCGCCTAAGGTTCCGATGTCGCGCGTCTGTCCCCTGGAATGCAGGAACGCCCTGCGCCTGCCAAATTGGTCCAGTGACCAGCCCACGACTTGTCCGGCGTTGTTCAAGGCCAGGCCGGTACTGTCACTGCCGCCCAGCGTACCGAGATCGATGATTGAGTAAATGGCTTCGGCCGGGTCGGCAGCCTGCACCGAACCCGCTGCCAAGCCAAGCGCGGCAAGGCAGCAGGCTGTCCGCGAGAAAAAAGAAGGCCCGCAGGGAGCACGCCGCCCCTGCTTCTGGTACATCGCGTTCAAAGTAACCTCCGGATCAATTTGTTCTTCGTTGTTGTTTCCTGGCTCCAGGACGCATCTTAGAGGCTCCGCCTGCGCGACTCAAATCGCATCTCCGTCGGGTCGCTGGGACTCGAATCGGTGTCGTACGCCTTGCCGGGAAAAATGCGATGCTCGACGTGTTCCCCAGGCGCACCTGGGGAAGCCCTTGAACCAAGAAACCATCATTGGTTGGCCGCTCCAAAAGGGACGTGACCTTCGTCGCGCTGTCCCTGGTGGTGAAAGACGGCAAGCCGGGGGAAGGCTCGACCTGGATCGTGCCGGCGTTGGTGGTGGAGATCGGTGTGACGGACAATCCGGCCCATGTGCTGGTGTGGCTCGCCGCTGATCGCCCGCACCACCGCTCGTTCCTGCAGTACGCTGGGGCTGACGCCTGGCAACCCCCCAATATGGGGGCAGATCAAGGCTGTTGCCTTGCCCGGGTGTAACGCCTCTACCAACCGATGTGGACAATTTCCACGGAGCAAACATGTATCCCTGTGCCTTGACCGATGCCGAACTCGGGCGTTTGCTCGCAGACGACGTACCCTACGGTGATCTCACTACGGACATTCTGGGTATCGCCGGCGAGCCGGGAACCCTGAGCTTTGCCGCCCGGGGCGCGATGACCGTTTGTGGCACCGAAGAAGCAGTGCGGCTACTGGAACTGGCCGGAGCGAGCGCCCGGGTCATCGCGGCGTCGGGCGACCAAGTCGGCGCTGGTGCCCTCTTATTGCAAGCTGATGGCAACGCGGGCAGTCTTCACCGCGGCTGGAAAGTG
>JBAWHH010000535.1:0-2062 GCA_049593715.1 Rhodocyclaceae bacterium | reverse complement strand
GGAATGGCCTGCAAGGCACGCCAGACGCGCCACTGAAAAACCGTTCCCCGGACATCCAGCGGCAGATCCATCAGCCCCTGCGGGTGGTTGAGATGCTGCAGCACGGCGTCGATCCAGGCGGCGAACGTGTCGTCGGCCGGAGCGAGCAGGGCCTTCGGGAACCGGGCGAGCAGCCCGCCGACGAGCGCATCCGCCTCATCGCCGAACTCGATGGCACATACGCCCCGCGCGGTGGCGGCGACGATGACCAGTCCCAGCGGGCAAGGCGCAAGGGCATAGCGGATACGCTCTCCCGGAGCACCTTTGCGGTAAGTCGCCGGCGCCATGCCGAGCCGGGTTTGGGCGTGCTCGTAGAAGCGGGCCGGCGAGCCGTACCCGGCGGCGTGGATCGCGTCGGTCACCGAAGCGCCGCCTTGCAGGGCGGCCTCCATGCGGCGCGCCTTGACGGCCCGGCTGAACGCTCCAGGCGTAAGGCCCGTAGCGGCCTTGAACACGCGATGGAAATGGTGGGGACTCAGACCAGCCTGGGCGGCCAGATGGGCGAGCGACAACGTGGTGTCGCTGGACGCTATTGCGCCGCAGGCCGCCAACACCCGTTCCCGGTGCGGCTGATCGGCGGACGCCCCTTCCGGCCGGCAGCGCTTGCATGGGCGAAAGCCCGCTGCGGCGGCAAGCTGCGCCGTGGCGAAGAACAACACGTTCTCCCGCTTCGCCGGCCGGGCGCCACAGGATGGCCGGCAATAGATGCCCGTCGTTTTGACCGCAAACACGAAGCGGCCGTCGGCTTCCGGGTCGCGCCGCCGCACGGCGTCCCAGCGAAGGTCGCCGCATGCAGCCGAATCGGCATCGGAATAAGGGCTTGGGCGCTGATGCGAGGCGGAATCCATCGGCGGCACTCCGGGGTGATCCAGGAGCCGCCAGTGTTTCCCATCCGGCGCGCGGCGGCAATCCGGATCTTGCTGCCGAATTCCCCAGGGCCGAGAACGGAACCGCCCAAGGGCCTTCGCCCGGTCAGGGCAATTGCCGCAACTTTTGTTCGACGAAAGCCATGAGGTCGGTTGTCAGGATTCCGGCGGACTGAGCGCGCTGGAAGGCTTCCCGCGCCTCTGCGCGGCGATGCGTGCCCTCCAGCGAAAGGCCCAATCCCATCCACCACACGGCGTTGCCGGGCATCAGCCGCAGAGCGAACTGGTATTGGGTGATCGCGTCGTCTTGGCGACCCAGGCGCTGCAGAACGGCGGCGTACAAGCCGTGGTATTCGGCGCTGTCCGTCCCCGTAGCGGCACCTGTGCGCAACAGCTCTGCCGCCGCCTGCCCATCGCCCTGATCGACCAACAGGCGGGCGAGGGTCAGCCGGGCGTCGAGGTAAGCCGGATCCTGACGCAGCGCCTGACGCAGCGAGGCGGCCGCATCGGCGGTCCGCCCCCCCGCCAGATCGTCCATCCCGCGGCGATAGCTGTCCTCGGCCCGATCGCGGGGCGTCAGGGCGGGTGCGGCCTTTTCGATGACCGGTTGCGCCGTCGTCGCCCTCGGCTCCGCGGGCGTTTCCGGGCCGGGCCTGGGCACGGGCGACGCAGCCGGTGGCTTGCTGGTTTCCGGCTGGGGCTGGGGCTGGGGCTGGGGCTGGGGCAATGCTCCGTCCGCTCGCGCCGAGGACGTCGGCAACTGGATCGACGCGGTTGGCGCGGCAGCGGTTGGAGGCTTTTCAGCAGGCGTGCCGGCAGGTGCTGCGGGTTCGTTGACGGGAAGCGCCGGCGGCGGTGGCGGCGCAACGACCGGCGCCGAGGGAGCCGAAGAAACCGCAACAGGAGGGGCGCCAGCCGCCATGCCTGCGGGAGCTTGATGCCACCAAGCCCATCCAGCGACGGCGGCTACGCCCAGCAGAACCGCTGTCCCGCCCGACGCAGCCAGGGGCGAAACCGGCAATGTGCGCGTGGGCGGCGGCAAAGGCCGCAGTTCCGGCGGCAGTCTGTTGCGCTCCGGGAACGGCGCCCGGCGCCGATCCAGTTCCTGCAGCATCTGGTTGACGACGCTCATCGCCCCGCCAAGACCCCAAGGCTGG
>JBAWHH010000534.1:0-12310 GCA_049593715.1 Rhodocyclaceae bacterium | reverse complement strand
GCCTTGACCCGGTTCAACGGCACGGCACGCGCCGCCGCTGGACCCGGAGGATGATTTGTCGGGCACTTGATAGGAGTTCTGCTCGTTCATCGAAGTTGTCCTATGCGGTTAAGCTGCAATGGAGCAGTAATGCTAACCCTTGGGCAGCGTTTGTTCAAATCGGGCCGCCCGCGCCGGACCGGCCTTTGCGGTCAAGTGTCGCGCCGCCGGCCCCTTTAGAGCCAGGGCCGGTCAGAGCCGGCGACGATGTGTCGGCGCAGGATGTCGCGAAACGCTGCGGGATCCTTGGTGAAAGTCATTGCCCCGGTTGCCCGCGCATGCCAATCCCGCAGCCGCGACAACCAGAAACGTAGCGCCGTTCTACGCAGCAGGACCGGCCAAGCGCCGCGCTCGATGGCCGTCATCGGCCGCACCCGGTGGTACGCCTGGAGCAGGGCACCGGTGCGATCCCGCGCCAAATCTTCATCCGCCCCGAGGCACCAGTCGTTGGCGGCGACCGCCAGATCGAACAGTAGGCTGTCGGCGCCGGCGAAGTAGAAGTCGATGATTCCGCTGATTCGCGGCGCGTGTCCGGGAGTTTCCGTATCGAAGAGCACGTTGTCGCGGAAAACATCGCCATGGACGATCCCCCGCGGCAGGTCTTCCAGGCGAAAAAGCGCCTGGAATCGTAGTTCATCTTGCAGCAGAGTCTGCTCGTCAGCGGGAAGTGCCGGCAGCAGTTGTGCCCCGGTCTCGCGACACCAGCGCATGCCGCGCGGATTGTCGATGCGCTCGGGGCAGGCTTCGGCTGCCAGATGGAGTCGTGCCAGCAGAGTGCCCAGCGCCGCGCAGTGCCGCGGGTCCGGGGTGGATAGCGAACGCCCGGGCAGGTGAGACATGATGGCGGCGGGTTTGCCATTCAGCGTTCCCAGGGGTTCCCCGTCGTTGGCGGTGACGGGCGTGGGGCAGGGAATGCCGTGGTCGGCAAGGTGGGTCAGGAGGCGAAGATAAAAACGCAGCTCTGCCTGGCCGATGCGCTCGTAGAGCGTCAGAACGTATCGGCCCTTGTCGGTGGTGACGAAGTAGTTGGTGTTCTGGATTCCCTCCGGGATCGGAACGATAGCCGACAGGGTGCCGAGTTCGTACCGTTCCAGCCATGCCGCACATTGTTCGGCATCGACGGGAGTGAATACTGACATTGTCTCGTGGCGGGCGAAACGGATCCCCCGGCCCCTAGAACTCCTTGATTACCCAAAGCGGCACGCGCAACCCGGAATCGAGGGTTTCCTGGCGGGCGAACGTGCCGTCGCCCCGGCTGTCGATCAGGTAGTAGGATTTGCCGTGGGGAGGGGTGACCTTGACCATGTAGAGTTTGCCGCGGATGCGGTACTCCTCCACCTTGTCTTCCCCGCGCTTCTTGATGGTGACCTGGGGTTCGAGGGACGGATCGGGTTCGTACCCCGGCGGCGGGGGCGGAGGTTCGGGCAGGGGTTCCAGCTTCGGAGGCTTGTTCTGCGCGGCGACCGGTATGGCGATACACAAGGCAAGTAGAACGGCTAGGCGGCGCATGTCTGTCCTTTGCGGTTTTCGGGAAATTCTAGCAAACGCGTGCCGGGCTTACAGATTCAGCATCATTTCATGCTCTTCCGGCAGCGGCAGGAAGCCGCGGGATTCGTAGTACTTGAAGATTGCCTCCACCACCCGTTCCGGCTCGTCGTAGACCTGGATCAGATCCATGTCCTCGGCGGAGATCATCTTTTCCTCCACCAGCCGGTCGCGAAACCAGTCCAGCAGTCCCTGCCAGTATTTCGATCCCACCAGGATCAGCGGGATGCGGCGCGACTTGCCCGTCTGGACCAGGGTCAGCGCTTCCATCAATTCGTCCAGGGTGCCGAAGCCCCCCGGCATCACCACGTAAGCCGTGGCGAAGCGGACGAACATGTACTTGCGGGCGAAGAAGTGGTGGAAGGTCTGACTGATGTCCTGGTAGGGGTTGGCCTGCTGTTCTTCGGGCAGCAGGATGTTCAGGCCCACGGAAGGGCTCTTGCCGAAATAGGCCCCTTTGGAGGCGGCTTCCATCACCCCCGGGCCGCCCCCGGAGATCACCGAAAAACCGGCATCGGAGAGCAGCCGGGCGATGCGTTCGGCCAGCATGTAGTAGGCGTGGTCGGGGGGGATGCGGGCACTGCCAAAGATCGAAACCGCCGGGCGGATGCGGTTGAGCCTCTCTGTAGCGGCGACGAACTCTGCCATAATGCCAAAGATGCGCCACGACTCCCGCGCCGTATAAAGTTGCGCCGAAATGCCGGGGTCGATCGAGTCGGGTAGCTTGTCCTTATCCATGGAATACCTGCGAGATGGCCGAAGTTCGGCGACGCCATGCTCCATATCCGATGACCTACGCTGCGGATCGCGGCGCCCCATTCAGCCCTGAGACAAATGCCTACGCTGCTCCTGGTCGACGGCTCGTCGTACCTCTACCGCGCTTTCCACGCCCTGCCTGACCTGCGCAATGCCGCAGGCGAGCCGACGGGCGCCGTGTATGGCGTCATCAGCATGCTACGTCGCCTCGCCGCCGACTACAAGGCGGACTACCTGGCCTGCGTCTTCGATGCCAAGGGCAAAACGTTCCGCGACGACTGGTACCCCGACTACAAGTCACACCGTCCTCCGATGCCCGAGGATCTTGTGCGCCAGATCGAACCGCTGCATGCCTGCGTCAAGGCGCTGGGCTGGCCGCTGTTGATGGTCGATGGCGTCGAAGCCGACGACGTGATCGGCACCCTGGCAAGGCAGGCGGCCGGGCGCGGCATCGACTGCATCGTCTCCACCGGCGACAAAGATCTGGCCCAAATCGTCGACGGCCACGTGAAGTTGGTAAACACCATGTCCAACGAGGTGCTGGACGAAGCGGGCGTGGTGGCGAAATTCGGCGTTCCGCCTGAGCGCATCGTCGATTACCTCGCCCTCGTGGGCGACGCGGTGGATAACGTCCCCGGTGTGGAAAAGGTGGGGCCGAAGACGGCGGTCAAATGGCTGCAGCAGTATGGCACCCTGGATGACATCCTCGCCCGGGCGGAGGATATCGGCGGAGTCGTCGGGCAGAATCTGCGCAAGGCGCGGGATTTTCTTCCCCTCGGGCGGAAGTTGCTGACGGTGGTCTGCGACCTGGCGCTCCCGGTCGATCTCACCGATCTGTCGCCCGGGGCGCCGGACAAGGCTCAACTCGCCGAACTGTTCGCGCGCCTGGAATTCAAGACCTGGCTGCGGGAACTGGACAAGCAAGGCCTCGTCTCCGAGGCCACTGGTGCGCCAAGCGTGGCGTCGGATCCTCCCGGCGGCAGCCTCTTGGATGATGGTTCTCACCGGGCCGCTTACGAGACCATCCTCGACTGGGGAATTTTCGATGCCTGGCTGAAACGCATCGAACACGCGCCGCTTACCTCCCTCGATACCGAGACGACGAGTCTCGATCCCCTGCAGGCGAGACTCGTGGGGATGTCCTTCGCCACGGCGCCGGGGGAGGCTGCCTATCTGCCGCTAGGCCACGTCGGGCCCGACGCGCCGGCCCAGTTGCCGCTGGAAGAAGTCCTGAACCGGCTGCGACCCTGGCTTGAATCGCCGCGCCACGCCAAGCTCGGCCAGAACCTCAAGTACGACAAGCACGTCTTCGCCAACCACTGCGTGAGCCTGGGCGGCGTTGCCCACGACACGCTGCTCCAGTCCTACATCCTGGAAAGCGACAAGAGCCACGACATGGATTCGCTGTCGGCGCGCCACCTCGGGCTCAAGACCATCACCTACGACGAGGTGACGGGCAAAGGCGCCTCGCGCATCGGCTTCGAGCAGGTCGATGTGGCGCGCGCCAGCCAGTACGCGGCGGAAGACGCGGACATCACCCTGCGGCTGCACGAAGCGCTCTACCCCCGCATCGAGGCGGCTCCCCGGCTGAACGATCTGTATCGGGACATCGAAATGCCTGCGATGGACGTGCTGTTCGCGATGGAGCGCCACGGTGTGTTGCTGGACGTGGATCTGCTGGCAAAGCAAAGCCAGGAACTCGGCGTGCGCATGCTGGAAATCGAGGCGCAGGCCCACGCCACCGCAAAACAGCCCTTCAATATCAACTCGCCGAAACAGATCCAGGAAATCCTGTTCGTTCAGGAAGGCATCAAGCCGATCAAGAAGACTCCGACCGGCGCGCCGTCGGTGGACGAGGAAGTGCTGGCCCAGTTGGCGCTTGATTACCCGCTGCCCAAGCTGATCCTGGAGTATCGCAGCCTCGCCAAGCTCAAGAGCACCTATGCGGACAAGCTGCCGCGCATGGTCAACCCGCGCACCGGGCGCGTCCACACCAATTTCGCCCAGGCCGTCGCGGTGACCGGGCGGCTCGCCAGCAACGATCCGAATCTGCAGAACATCCCCATTCGCACCGCGGAGGGCCGGCGCATCCGCGCCGCGTTCATCGCTCCGCCGGGTCACGTCATCGTTTCCGCCGACTATTCCCAGATCGAACTGCGCATCATGGCCCATCTCTCCGGCGACGAGCGGCTGCTGCAGGCGTTTGCCCACGGTGAGGACGTACACCGCGCCACCGCCGCGGAAATTTTCGGCATCGCGCCGGCGGAAGTGTCGAGCGAACAACGCCGCTACGCCAAAGTGATCAATTTCGGCCTGATCTACGGCATGTCCGCCTTCGGCCTGGCGCGCGAACTGGGCCTGGAGCGCGGCGCTGCCCAGGCCTACATCGACCGCTACTTCGCTCGCTACCCTGGGGTCGCCAAGTACATGGAATCGACGCGCCAGACGGCGCGGGAAAGAGGCTACGTCGAAACCGTCTTCGGCCGCCGCCTCTGGCTGCCGGAAATCCGCAGCAGCAATGTCGGCCGCCGGCAAGGGGCAGAACGGGCCGCCATCAACGCTCCGATGCAGGGCACGGCGGCAGATCTCATCAAGCGCGCGATGATTGCCGTGCAGCGCTGGCTGACAGATGAACGGTTGGCTTCCCGGCTGATCCTGCAGGTGCATGATGAACTCGTGCTCGAAGTGCCCGAGGAAGAACTCGCCCGGGTGCGCGAGGGCGTGCCCGCGCTGATGAACGAGGTGGCCACATTGGCGGTGCCGTTGAGTGTGGACGTGGGCACGGGGCCAAATTGGGAAGCCGCGCACTGATGGCGGGCCGCCCGACAATCCGCGTACTCCATACCGAGTCCTCGCCTTCGCTGGGAGGGCAGGAATTGCGCATCCTGCTGGAAATGGAGGAACTGGCGGAGCGCGGTTTTGCGTCTTTCCTCATCGCCCGCCGCAATACGCCGATCCTTGCGGAGGCGGCGCGGCGCGGCCTTGCCGCGCGGCCCATGGACATACGCGCCAGCGTCGATCCGCTGGCCATCGCCGGTTTCATCCGCTTCCTGCGCCGGGAACGGATCGACGTCGTCAATGCCCACAACTCCAAGGACGGCTGGAACGTCGCTCTGGCAGCCAGGATCTGCGGCATCCCTGTGGTCCGCTCGCGGCACATTGCCAACCCCATTCGCGCCGGGCGCATCAGCCGCCTGATCTATGGCCCGTTGTGCCGGACGGTCATGACCACCAGCGGTTCCATTCGCGAGGGCATGATCGCCAAGGGGGTCGCGGCCGGGAAGATCGTCTCCATCCCCACCGGGATCGATGTGGACAAATACGCCGCCGGCGTGCGGGGCCGTTTCCGCTCGTCCCTCGGCATCCCGATGGATGTTCCGCTGGTGGGCCAGGTGGCAGTGCTCCGCGGCAGCAAGGGCCCCCACGTTTTCGTCCAGGCGGCCCTACGCCTCATCGCCCAGGGATCCCCGGCGTGGTTCGTGCTCGTTGGCGAAGGCCCCTCCCGCAGCGTCGTGGCACGCCTGCTGGACGAGAATCCTTCGGAGCGCATCGTCGTCGCCGGCCACCGCAGTGATATCCCCGATGTGTTGGCCGACCTCGATGTCGCGGTCCTCGCCGCCTGCCAGCCGGAAGGCGTTCCCCAGGCGGTGCTGCAGGCATTTGCCGCCCGCGTCCCGGTGGTGGCATCCGACCTCGGCGGGATCAACGAAGTGGCGATTGCGGGAAAGACCGCCTTCACCGTACCGCCCAAAGATCCGGCCCAGTTGGCAGAAGCCATCGGGCGGCAACTCGCCGAGCCTGAAATAGCGCGTATGCGGGCGGCAGCGGGTTACGAGTTGGCCCGCTCCCGCTTCAACGTCGCGTCGATGCTCGACGACCTGGAAAGCCTTTACACGCGGTTGGCGGACCGGGCGGCCGGAAGCGTGGCCCATCCTTTTCCCAACGCCCATTCTTCCCGTCGCAACACCCGATAGGCGCGCCGCTCGCGCGGCAACCGGGGTCAGTGATGGCCCGCCGCTTCTTTGGCCTGCAATGCAAGTCGCCCACAAAGGAAAGGCTTGGCTGTCGATCGGTCGAAATCCAGGAGTTTCCCCAGCACCCGCTGACCATCGCCGAGATAGCATCCGTTCTTGGGGTAGAAGGTCATCTCGCCGACGAATATCGAGTCCCCGATCAAATAGAGGTCGACTCGAACGTAACTGAGTCCGCCGGATAGCTTTTCGGCCACGCGTTTGAGTTGCTCCCATTGCGCCGGCCGCTCAAATCCCGTGACGCTCCTCATCTTGTGATCGAACGAGATTCCCAGGCAATTGCCAGCCGGATCCGTGATCGTCTCTTTCACATCCCGCCCACGGTCAAAAATGTACTGGAGCCATTTGACCTGGCCGTTGACACAATGGAATTTATAGTCTGCCGGCGCGCTAACGGAGCCCGGAGAAAGATATTCCTCAACGAATACCTTAGGCGTTATCCAGCGATAAGCCCACTCGCCCTTCTTCCAGCCGTATCTCCTGGCGAGGGACCGCTCAATGCGCGTTTTCGCCCTTTCCATGTCCAGCTTGGCCTTATCGGGAACGAGAATCACCGATCCGGAGTCATGGTTCGTTTTTATAACAAAAGATTGTGGAAGAGCCGAAAAATCGATTTCCGAGAACGTGTTGCCGACCTGGTAAACCTTGGGCGTGTAGCCGGGGCCGAGCCTCCGTTCCACAAAATCCCGCAGGCTGAGCTTGTCGCTACACAGGACGACTTCTTCGCTTTGGTCGAACAGTTTCAGCCACTGAATCTTGTCGTTGTATCCAGGGCAACGCACCAAGTCTGGGAAACGCCCCAACTTCTGCAGGCAACGCCTGTGAATCTGTTTGTAGAGGTCGTAGTGTTCCCGGGTCAGCGGAGTCCGTTTGACATCGGATACCCATTTAATCGGGACGAAAGCCGCAGCAATCGCTTTCTGCAGGCCCGCTACCAGTCTCTGGCGTATGTTGCTTTTCATCTCTTGTGCATTCCTTGCTGCGGCTATATCGAACGAATCCGAAGGGTGAGCCGTCGTTGGAAACTGTGTCCAGTCCGGCAACCGGCTCTTGCTACTATTCCCGGATTCGGCGTAGGCAACCAACATCCATGAGGGCGTAAATTTGGCCCGTCGTGAGCGTGCACTCTTGAACCGTTCCTTGCGCCGAATCATTTGCCAGAAAAGCATGGGTTGCGCCATATCGTGCTGCGATTTGCACTGCTTCAGGGACTGTCGCCACACCATGGGGTGGCATCTTCTCTGCCGATTCGCGTTCCGAAGCCCTGTCCGACACGGCAACACCGCGTTCCGCTACGACCCCAAAAGACGAGAAGTGAACAAGGAACACGGCATTCGTTGGGGTATTTCGTTTCGCCCATTCCGCCATTCGCAACAAGTCGCGCTTTTCTGCAAAATGATCTGTCCCCAGGGTTCTGAAATATTGCCGATAAAAGGTTTGGGCGGTCGTTGCGACCACAACCATAAGGCCAAAAGCGAGTGCGCTTCGTAACGGCCTGGATATTGCGCCGGGATTGGTCAGCAACGGGATCGCCAAGGTGGCAAGCCACGGAAATACCCAGAAACCCATGAACCGGATTCCCCTCAATTGGTCGAAAATCAGCGGAAATCCTTCGATGGTTGCCAAGCCGATCTGAAACAGCAGCATGCCGACGACAGCGACCCAGAAATTGGCAATCAGCAGATAACAACTCAGCACGTAGGCACGCGGATGTTTGCCATCGCTTCGAGCGAAATAGAGGATCGTGCCGAGTAGAACCCAAACCCACATTTTTTCCAAAGATACAAAAAGCAGGCATGCACCGGATGCGGCGAGGAGCAGCCCATGCTGTTCTTCTCTGTTTTTTGCGCGATAAATTAGCGGCAATAGCGAAAGGAAAATCGTCGCCAGCAGCCAGGCGTCCACCAACGCAGGTGACCATTGGGCGTATATTTTTGGCGGGTAGAAAAGGTACTGCAGTTCGTTCGGTATCTTTTCGGAAGTGGCTATCAAAGTCCGCAGGGGCGAGGCCTGTGCCTCGCCGGTGGCCGCGGAAAGGATCAGTTCGGAGATATTCTTCAGACCTTTGGTCCATAGTGAACCCAATGCCGTCAGTGAGAAACAGAGCCCTAGGCCCAATAGTCCGATAGCCTGGGTGACACGTTTTCGCGATATGCCCGTATTTAACAGATAGGCTAATAACAGCACTTGCAGCAGAATGACTCCGGACGAGTGGAGATTGGCCGTTGCTCCCACCAGGATCACGGCCGGAATCAACAGTTTTGGGTTGTCGAGTACGCCACGGTAATAGAGCAGGGCCAGAATGGGAAGCCAGGCGGTGAGGAAATAGCGCCGCGTATAGGTCCAGATGGGCCCCAAGCCGGCGCGTTCTCCCGCCCAGGATATTGGCATTGGGAGCAAAGCGAGAATAGCCAGCGTGAAGGCGATCCAGCGCTTTCCGGTCAGGTGCAGGAAAAAGAAGTAGGCGCCGACCCCGTATAGCAGCGTCAAGGGTAGAACCTGAATCTTGTAGGCTAGGGAAATGTCGTTCCACGCAACGTGGAAAGATCTCAGGTATGCGTCGAACAGCCCTTGATACCAGTGGGTCAGGGGCTGGCTGGCAACCACGGCGGTCAGATTCTCTGCCAGCGCCGTCAGAAGGCTTCCGCCCCGCTCCGCGTCCGCTGGCGTGTTTCTGACGATCCGGTAGAAAGTCTCCGTCGTGTCGCCGGTCCACCGGTATTCGAAGCCGATTCCCCACGAGAACGCCGCGCTGATGCAAGCCAGCAGGGCGAGGAGGATCAATATCCCTCCGTGGTCCCGCACGACGGCCGCTGCAAAGTTGCGGGCTTCGCCGGGAGGTGGAGGTACTGCGGTCGACTTAGCTGCGGCGGATGGAGCGCTCTTGCGCATGGGCGATGGCGTCCGAATAGGCGCTGCAAAGCTCGCGGATGGCGCGTTCTTCGGAAAACTCCCGCACCACCCGCGCCCGGGCGGCCACCGACATAGTGGCGTATCGTCCGCGATCACCAAGAACTTCGGCGATGGCCTCGGCCATCGCCGCGGGATCATCCTGGGGCACCAACCGTCCTTCCACGCCGTTGCTCACCGCCTCGGGAATGCCGCTATGGGCGGTAGCCACAACGGGCAACCCGCAGGCCATCGCCTCCAGCATCGCGTTGGGAATGCCTTCCCGGTCACCGCTTGCGGTCACCCGGCTCGGGTGGACGAAAAGCGAATAGTCCGGCATGCGCGACAACAGTTCCTGGTTGGGAAGGAATCCGAGGAAACGCACCCTGTGCTGTAGGCCCAATCGTCGCACCAGCGCTTCCAGCGCTTCTTGTTCCGGCCCGCTGCCGGCGAGGTCCAGGGTTACGTCGTGGCCCCAATCAGACAATTGGGCCAAAGCCTGCAAGGTCGTATCCAAGCCCTTCTTGGGAATGAATCGGCAGGCCTGCAGCAAACGGAAACGTCCGCTCCGGGCCGGGCCGGCAGGCAACGGCGTGTCTGGAATCGGCACGCTGGTTCGGCTCAATCGAATTCGCTCCGCCGGGCAGCCCCGCGCCAGCAATTGTTCCGCCAGCGTGTGGCTGCGGGCGAGAAAGAGGTCGACGCAGCCGAGCAGCGCATGGAAATCATGATCCGCCAGACTGGTGGAAACATCGGCACCATGGAAAGACACCACCTTGGGCCGTTGTTCCTGGCGCAGATAGGGCAGGGCGCGCGCCGCCTCGGTGCCGAAGTAGATGTGGATCAGCGCCGCGTCGTGGTCGCGGGCGAGGTCCAGCAGATGGCGCACCTCGGTGCCGCCCAGCGGGATCGGTCTGCGCAACAGGCGATAGGCCTCGCGGCGGAATATGCGCAGGGGCGATTTTCTGAGAACCACCAGTTTGTCGTAGGGAAAGCGCGAGGGGTTTTCGCGCCGACGGGTCACCACCCAGTTCTCGAAGGCTTCGATGGCGCTCACCTGCCGGTAAACGTGGAGCATTTCCGGCTTGAGGAAGGTCGCGCAGTAGGAGATCAATACCGGTTTCTTCATCTCTTCACCGCGCTTCCACGTATCGCAGGCGCAATCCGCAGTCAAGCATTCTTGATCCAGGTGCGCAGGTCTCTCGCGGCACGATGGATCTTTCTGTGAATGGCCGGACGTGCGCGCCATTGCAGGTAGTAGGGAATGGCAAACTGTTCGAAGAACTGTTGCCACAGCCCGGCAATGGATGCAACCGAGTATTCCTTGCCCCGCTGCGTTCCGGTCTCGACCATCCTCCTGCGCAGGCCGATGTCGTCGCGCAGGCGGAGGACGGCGTCCATCGCGCCGTCGACGCTCGTCACCTCCAGGTAGTCGTATTGCGAGCGGCGCAGCGCCTGAAACGCCGAGTCCGGCCCGAGAATCGAGGGCACCCCGGCCAGCCAGGCGTTGATCAGCTTCGAGGGGGGTTTGCGCAAATTGCGCTGGTTCGACAGGGGGCGCAAGGCGAGGATCGCATCGACTTCCGAATAGTCGTGCCAGGAGGCCCGGTCCATATTTGCGACGAAATTGATTCCGGCCTTTTCCATGGCTTGACGCCATGTGTCCGACTTCAATTCCGCTGCCAGATTCTGCTGCGCGCCCATGTAGACGACGTTTTCGAAACGGTCGCCGCGATCCTGTCGGCGCGGGGTGAGGCCCGGCTGCGGCCAGTAAGGAATGTAGTAACTTGGCCCCGGCAGCAGCAGTTTTTCGAAGAAATCCTTACCCTTGTAGCGTTCCTGAGCCGGGTTTTGCACGACGTGCATCTGGGCGACGTGATTGCGGCCGTAATCCGCGCGGATGCAGATCAAGAGTGTGTGGTCGTTGGTGATCCGGCGCTGCGGCAGGTACTGGGAATGGGACAGCACGATCCCTTCGTCCGGGATCTGCGATGTGATGTGGACCGGGTAGCCATGTTCGCGCAAGGCCAATGGTGTGAAGTAGCTCCACACGTTGGCCCCGCCGCCGAAGCCGACCCAGTTGTCGGCCAGGGTGCTGGGCCAGTTCGGCCTGAACTTGTCCGGCGGAATGTAGAAGTAGATTTGTGGCTTGGACATCAACAGGCGTTTTCCTCGAAAACTGTCGGCGAATCAGGAGGCGCGCGCCGGCACCCCCGCAGTCCGCGACCTGAATCCCAATATCTCTCCCTGCGCCGCCGGCTACGCCACCGGCGGGGCCGACAGACTTTCTAGCACTGTCCGGAAACGCGCGCGAAAGTGCGCCCAGGTCAAGTGCCCCAATACCCAGTCGCGTGCCTCCTGCGCCCGACGTTGCAACTGCTCCGGGTTCTGGAACAGGCGTTCGATGGCGGCGGCCACCTCCTCGTCGTTGCTGCGATCCGCGATCATCAGCGCCCCTGGCGCCTCTTTTGGCCATCCGGTTTCTGCCGTGCAAACATTGACCACCCCGCTGGCCGCGGCCTCCAGCAAAACCTTGGCGAATCCCTCGTTCCGCGACAGCAGCACATGCGCGTGGGCGCGGGGCATGAGCTTGGGCAGGTCCCGGCGAAATCCCAGGAAATGAACGCTGTCCCCCGCCAGTGCCCGCAAACCGGCTTCCTCGTCGGCGGGAACCTTGCCGATCAGCCACAGCTCAGCATCGGGAAGATCGAGGCGCTTCCACGCCCGAAGGAGGTGCGTCGTGCCTTTGCGCTCTCCCAGGTAGCCGCAAGTTGCGACGACAAAAGGCCGCGAGGGGCGCTCCGCCAGAGGGCGGAACTTTTCCGTATCCACTCCGCGGTGGACCACGATCAGCTTTTCGCCTGGTACGCCGCAGGAACGGAAAGTCTCGGCGGCGTATTCCGATGCTAAGAGGATGCGGGAGGCGAGATCATACTCCCGCCGCAGGCGCGTTTTGGCGATTCTCGGCCAGTGGGTCGGCGCCGGCTTGCCTCCCGCATCGAAGTCGCAGTGGAAATTGCCGACGTTCAGTATGCGGGGCACGCCTGCCC
>JBAWHH010000533.1:0-3028 GCA_049593715.1 Rhodocyclaceae bacterium | reverse complement strand
CAGCAGCACCAAAGCGCCGACCAGGCCGCCGTAGAGATACCCCACGCCACCGATGATGACCATGACCAGCAGCGTCCCCGACTGGGTCCATTGCAGCAAATTCGGGCTCGCCAGGCCAGTCAGGTTGGCCATCAAGGCGCCCGCCAGCCCTGCCAGCGCGCCGCCGATGGCGAAACACACCAGCCGGTAGCGGAACACCGGGTAGCCAAGGGCCTCCATGCGCGTTTCGTTCTCGCGGATGGCCTGCACCACGCGGCCGAAGCGGGCTTCCGCCAGCCGGCCGCAAAACCACAGGGTCAGCGCCAGGCAGCCGAGGACGGCGAAGAAGAGATCCCGGTCGTCACTCAGGCTGACCCCGCCCAGAGTCATCCGGCCCCCCATCGGCAGGCCGTCGTCGCCACCCCAGGCGCGCGCCGAGACGAACAGGTAGTACGCCATCTGGGCAAAGGCCAGCGTGATCATGATGAAGTACACGCCCCGCGTGCGCAGGCTGACCGCGCCCACCGCCAGCGCGAACAGCCCGGCCGCGGCCATCGCCAGCGGGAAGGCGATCAAGCCGTCGGTGATGCCGGCGCCCATACAGATCGCCGCCGCATAAGCTCCGGCGCCAAAGAATGCCGCATGGCCGAGGGAAAACATGCCGCCAAAACCCAACACCAAATTGAGGCTGGTGGCGGCCAGGGCGAAGATGAGCACGCGCGTGGCGAAGCCGACGTAAAACTCCTGCCCGGTGGCGCCGAGCAGGGCCGGCAAGGCGAGCGCCGCCATCAGCAGCGCGACGGCCACTGGTTTCTGCAAGCGGGCGGGACGATAGAACGCCATCAGGCCCGCGCCGGGAAAAGGCCCTGGGGCCGGAACAGGAGAATGCCCGCCATCAGCAGGTAGATCAGGACCGATGCCAGCGCGGGACCGAGGGTGGAAGCGGCATCCGCCGGCAGCGTCGCCCGCAGCAGGGTCGGCAGCAGCGCCCGGCCCAGGGTATCCACCGTGCCGACGATCAGGCTGCCCACCAGCGCGCCGCGGATGGAACCGATACCGCCGATGATGATGACCACGAAGGCCAGGATCAGCACGCTTTCCCCCATGCCGACCTGCACCGCCAGCAGCGGGCCGAGCAATCCGCCTGCCAAGGCACACAACGCGGTGCCAAAGACGAAGACCGCGGTGAACAACAGAGGCACGTTGATACCCAGGGCCGAAGTCATTTCCCGGTTCGCGGCACCGGCGCGTACCCACATACCAATGCGGGTCTTCGCCACCAGCACGTAGAGCAGCCCGGCGACGCCAATACCGAAGGCGACGATCACCAGCCGGTAAGCCGGGTAAAGGAAACCGCCGATGGAGACCGGCCCGGCGAGCGCCTCGGGCGGGTTCAGCATCACCGGCTGGGCGCCCCAGACTAGACGCACCGCTTCGTTGGCAATGAGGATCAGGGCGAACGTCGCCAGCACCTGGGAAAGATGGTCGCGCTGGTACAGGCGCCGGAACAGCGCCAGTTCCAGCACCAGCCCCAGCACCGCCGCCCCCGCCACGCCGAAGACCAGCCCGGTCCAGAACGACCCGGACGCCTCGGTCGCCGCCGCCACCAGGTAAGCGCCCACCATGTAGAGCGAGCCGTGAGCCAGGTTGATGCAGTCCATGATGCCGAAAACCAGCGTCAGTCCGGCGGCCAGGAGGAAAAGCATCAGCCCGAACTGCAGGCCGTTGAGGGCTTGTTCAAGGAAAAGTTGGGTCATGCAGCGCGGTCCGCGCTTTCTGTGCCAGTGGAAAGCCGACGGCGCGCTGCCCAATACCTGGTCATTCCCGCGGAAGCGGGAATCCACTGTTTCAACTGCGGGACGAAAGGCCACTCTGGATTCCCGTATTCGCGGGAATGACGGCGGTGGGCGGCGAGCTTCATGCACTGATCTCCGGCCACAGATCGCGCCAGGTCGGATTTCTCTTTTCGATCAGAGCGATCTTCCACGCCCGGTTCCACTTTTTCATCTGCTTCTCGCGCACGATGGCCCCACCCATCTCGGCATGCTGCTCGAAATAGACCAGCGTGTGGCATCGATACCTCTTCGTGAAGCCTTCCACAACGTCGTTCCGGTGTTCCCACACTCGCTTGACGAGGTCGCTGGTGACGCCGATGTAAAGCGTTCCGTTGCACCGGCTGGCCAAGATGTAAACGGTGGGGTGCTTTTCCATTGCGGCTCATCTGACGACGCTGCTGCAGAAATACGCCGACACTGTCATTCCCGCGAAAGTGGGAATCCAGAGCGGACGTCGGCGACGCGACGAGGCCAATAGATTCCCGCCTCCGCGGGAATGACGTGCCATCAAGACCAACTCACTTCATCTTGCACTGCCCGACGTAAGCATCGGCGTGGTTGGTGAAGATCGTGCCCAGGGTCTTGTTGGTGATGCGGCCGCTGGCATCCTTGCCGATCACCCGCAGGTAGTAGTTCTGCACCGGATAGTGGTTGGTGTTGAACTTGAACTCGCCGCGGACCGACTTGAAGTGCTTGGCTTCCAGGGCCTTGCGCAGCGCGGCCTTGTCCTCCACCTTGCCTTTCACGTCGCGCACCGCGCCGTCCATCATCAGCGCCGCGTCGTAGCCCTGGGAGGCGTAGAGGGACGGCAGGCGGCCATACTCCTTCTGGAAATCGGCGACGAAACGCTTGTTCTCCGGGTTGTCCATGTCGTGCGCCCAATGGGACGAGTTGAACATGCCCATCATGGAGGGGCCCACGGCCTTGATCACGTCCTCGTCCGCTGAAAAGCCGGGGGCGAACAACTGGGTGTTCTGGGACAGCCCGGCGCCGACGAACTGCTTGACGAAGTTGATGCCCATGCCGCCGGGCAGAAAGAAGAACAGCGCATCCGGCTTGATGGCGCGGATCTGCGCCAATTCCGCTGCGTAGTCGAGCTGGCCGAGCTTGGTGTAGATCTCTTCGGCCACCTTGCCTTTGTAGAAGCGCTTGAAGCCGGAGACCGCATCCTTGCCGCCGGGGTAGTTGGGCGTGACGATCACCACGTTTTTGAA
>JBAWHH010000532.1:0-10666 GCA_049593715.1 Rhodocyclaceae bacterium | reverse complement strand
GGCTAATCCTGCATCGCCGCATCGGGTGAATTATCATGCGTCAGATCGTCCTCCCGAATCCCTATTTGCTGCACGATGAGTAACGACCGCGGCCCCAAAGTGCGCCGCCCCGAACTTCCTGCCGAAGACTCCGCCTACCTGCGCCTGTTGGGCGAGCGCGTTCGGGACATGCGGGCGCGCCGTGGGATGACGCGCAAGATCCTCGCCCGCGACTCCGGCGTTTCCGAACGTTATCTGGCCCAACTGGAAGCCGGGCAGGGCAACTTTTCCGTGATCCTGCTGCGCCAGGTCGCCCAGGCCATGGGCCTGCCGATGGAGGATCTGGTGCGTGATGGCCCGGACCAGCCGCCGGAATTGACGCTGCTGTCGCAGTACCTCGGCCGTTTGTCGCCGGCCAAACTCGCCCATGCGCGAAAGCTGCTGCAAGCGGAGTTTGAGACGACCGGGAAGCGTGAGCGCCGGCACCGGATCGCCCTCATCGGGCTGCGCGGCGGGGGCAAAAGCACGCTCGGCGGTATGCTGGCGCTCCGCTTGGGGGTGCCATTCATCGAACTGGCGTCCGAGATCGAGCGCGTTGCGGGCGTGACCCTGTCCGAGGTCTTTTCCCTTTACGGCCAGATCGCCTATCGGCGCTACGAGCGGCGTGCTCTGGAGTCGGTGGTCGAGGCCCACGACGGTTTTGTTGTGGCCCCGGGCGGCAGTGTCGTCTCGGAGCCCGCGACTTTCGACTTGCTGCTCACCCACTGCTTCACCGTTTGGCTGCGGGCTTCCCCCGAGGAACACATGGCGCGCGTGGTCGCCCAGGGGGACAGCCGACCCATGCGCGACAACGAGGAAGCCATGGAAGACCTCAAGCGCATTCTCGCCGGCCGCGAGGCCATGTATTCCAAGGCGGACGTTGTCGTCGATACCACCGGCCGTACCACCGAACAGAGCGTCGAAGACATTCTGAGTCTGTTGCCCGCCTGATCCGGCGAGCCCTCCCTCTTCAAAATCCTGCCGGCCTCCGACTGGAGGCAACCGCCGCGCCCCTTGCGATGCAATATCGTGCATTGCCTTCAGTCGCTCGGTACCGCCGCCCATCAAGTTTGGCCGTACTACCCTGCTCCCTGGGCTCGATGTGCAACATCGTGCCTTTGATTTGATGTAGATCAAATTAAGTATTGGTTGTGTGGGTAATATGCATGATATTGCATGTACAGAATCATCATGCACTACATTGTCGCCCGCCAATAAAAGATGGCGACGAACGAACCAGAGGAGGCAGCGCTGATGAGCGATGGATTGTTCGACCAGTTTCAGACTTGGTACGAGAAACGTCACGACTATGCGCGCGACTGGAAAGCGCGCACGGGTGGCCAGGTGGTGGCAACGATGTGTACGTACACCCCCGAGGAACTGCTGATCGCGGCGGGTATGTTGCCGGTGCGGGTGCTCGGTGCCCACGAACCGCAAAACGTCACCGAGCCCCACATCTTCGGCATGTTCTGCCCGTTCTGCCGCGATTCCCTGGCCCAGGGGCTGCTCAACCGCTTCGATTACGCCGAGGGGATCACCCTCACCCAGTCCTGCATCCAGTACCGGCAGGCATTCAATTCCTGGCGCCTGCATGTGCCCACGGTGCAATGGGACTACTACCTGCCCATGCCCAACGACGTGCAGTCGCCCCACGCCAAGGCCATGCACCGGGCCGAAGTACAGCGTTTCCGCGTGTTCCTGCAAGCCCTCATCGGGCGCGAGCTGACGGACGCCGCGCTGACCGAAGCGCTGGAAGTGGTCAACGAAAACCGCCGCCTGCTGCGCCAACTGTTCGACCTGCGCAAGCAAGCCAATCCGCCGGTCACCGGCCTGGAAGCGCTGTATGCATCCATCACTGCCCAGTTTGTCGACAAGCGCGAGCACAACGCTGCCCTGAAGAAAGTCCTGGCCGCGCTGCCCAGCCGCCGGCTCGACCGCAACGAAGGCGTTCGGGTCATGACCATCGGCTCGGAAAACGACGACTGCGGCTTCATGGCGATGGTCGAGTCGGTGGGCTGCACCATCGTCATCGACGACCAGTGTTCCGGCACCCGCTACTTCTGGAATGAGGCCAAGCCCGACGCCGATCCCATCAAGGCCATCGCCGATCGCTACTGCGATCGTCCCGCCTGCCCGACCAAGGACTACCCGGACCACACCCGGTTCGACCATGTCCTCAATCTGGCCAAGGAATACAACGCCCGCGCCGCGATTTTCCTGCAGCAGAAGTTCTGCGATCCCCACGAAGGCGACTACCCGGACTTGAAGCGCCATCTTGAAGCGAACGGCATTCCGACGCTGTTCCTCGAATTCGACATCACCAATCCGTTGGGTCCGTTCCGCATCCGCGTCGAAGCGTTCCTCGAAACGCTGAGCGAAGAAGAACTGTTCTGACCAGCGCCAGAAGGAGATCCGACATGACAGCACCGGCAAGATACCCGACAGAACCGCTCAAGCTCTGGCCCAAGGCCAAGCAACTGCGGGAGCAGTACTACCTGAACTACGCCAAGGCGAAAGAGAACGGCGGCCTGCGCTGGTCCGGCTCGGCCTGGGCGCTGGACGCATTGCCCGCCGGCCTGGGGGACGATGTCTATTCCCTCACCGGCGAACCCTACGCCGCGTCCATCTCCAACGACCGCAAGTTCGCCAAGGCGTGCATGGATTCCGCCGAGGCCTACGGCTTCGCCCGCGACCTGTGTTCCTACATGCGCATCTACTGGGGCGGCATGCACCTGAACAAGTACCTGTTCGGCGGCCCGTTTCCCAAGCCGGACTTCATCTTCCAGACGCAAATCTGCTGCAGCCACAGCAAGTGGTACCAGCACGTCGCCAAGGAAGAGCAAGTGCCCCAGTTCTACCTCGACGTCGGCGTCGGTCCCCACAAGGATCTGAACGACAGCCGCCTCGACTATGTCGTCAATCAACTGCACGACGGCATCGAGTTCCTGGAGAAGTCCTCCGGGCGCAAGTTCGACGACGAGAAGTTCATCGCCGCGGTGAAGAACGAAATGCGCTCCACCTCGCTGTGGGCGGAAATCTGCTCCATGAACAAGGCCGTACCCGCGCCGCTGGACGAGAAGACCATGTACTCGCTCTACGTGCTGGCGACGCTGCAGAAGTCCGCCAAATGGTGCGCCGACTTCTACGCCGAACTGCGCGACGAAGTGGCCGACCGCGTGGCCCGCGGCATTGCGGCGGTGCCCAATGAGCGCTGCCGCGTCATGTCCGACACCCAGCCGCCCTGGGCCTTCCTCAAGATCTTCCGCTACCTGGAGACCTACGGCGCGGTGTCCATCGGCTCGCTCTACACCTTCGGCCTGGAAGGCATCTGGGAAACCAAGCCCGACGGCACCTGGGGGGCGCGCACCACGCCCATGGACAAAGGCATCGAGATCAACGACCGCGAGACCGCGCTGCGCCTTTACGCCGACTGGAACCTCTCCAAGCCCCAGTGGCAGCACTTCTACGATCCGGGCCTGAAGACGGAAATGATGAAAACCATCGTCAAGGAATGGCAAGTCGATGGGGTGATGCTGCACCTCAACCGGGGCTGCGAAGGGCTCAGCCTGGGCATCATGGAAAACCGCAAAGGCCTCGCCGATGCTGGGATTCCGGTCATGACTTATGAAGGAAACATGGGCGACGAGCGCGAGTTCGACGAGGTGCGCACGCAGGGGCGGGTGGATGCCTTCATGGAACAACTCGGGTTGCGCAGGCTGGCGGCGTAACGACGCGCCGCGCAGAAACGGGGAGGGGGCTTCGGGCACCGCGGTGCCTGCCGGGTGGGGTTCGCGCCTGCCGAAGCCGCACCAAAGAACAGCGAAGAGGAGGAGTTGCAAATGATCACTGCTGGAATTGACATGGGCTCGCGCACCGTCAAAGTGGTGCTGCTGGAAGACGTCCAGGTAAATGGCGCGCCGCAGCTCGAATACGCGGTCAAGAAAGCGCATCTGATGATGGCGGGCGACCTCGACGCCGACGAGGCGGCCGAGCGGGCGTTCAGCGACGCTTGCACCGCTGCCGGCGTGGATCGCGCCGAGATCAAGGCCATCGTGTCCACCGGAGCAGGCCGCAAACAGGTCAAGTTCGCCACCGACACCATCACGGAAATGAGTGCCGGCGCCCGCGGGGCGGTGTTCATGTTCCCCAACGCCCGCACCGTGGTGGATGTGGGGGCCGAGGAAGGCCGCGGCATCAAGGCCGGCGCCGATGGCAAGGCCACGGACTTCGCCGGCAACGAAAAATGCGCCGCCGGTGCCGGCTCGTTCGCCGAAGCCATGTCGCGGGCGCTGCAACTGAACCTCAAGGAATTCGGCGAGGCCAGCCTGCGTTCCGATCGCACCATCCCCATGAACGCCCAATGCACCGTCTTCGCCGAATCGGAAGTGGTGTCCCTCATCCACTCCAACACCCCGAAGGAAGACATCGCCAAGGCGGTGCTGGACGCGGTGGCGAGCCGGGTCTGCGCCATGGTGCGGCGGGTCGGCATCGAGAAAGACGTCGTGCTGATCGGCGGCATGGTGCACAACGCCGGCTTCGTGCAGTCGCTTAAGAACGCCATGGACGTCGATCGAGTCCTGCTGCCTGAACTGCCCGAGTACATCAGCGCCCTCGGCTGCGCCCTGATCGCGGCGGAACGCCAGCACTGAAACCCGAACCCAGAGGAGTTACACCATGAGCGAGCAAGTGGCAGCACCCACCGCCCCGGAAAAGAAGGAGTTTTGGCGCTGGCAGGAGAACTGCTGGGTGGACGAGAGCAAAAACTGGCGCGACGCCAAGATCGTCACCTGCGGCATCGACGTCGGCTCCGTCAGTTCCCAGGCCGTCATCGTCTGCGACGGCGAGCTGTATGGCTACAACAGCATGCGCACCGGCAACAACAGCCCGGATTCGGCGCACAACGCGCTGAAGGGCATCGCCGAGCGCTGCGGCATGACGCTGGACGACATCCACTACGTCGTCGGCACCGGCTACGGCCGGGTGAACGTTCCCTTCGCCCACAAGGCCATCACGGAGATCGCCTGCCACGCCCGCGGCGCCAACTACATGGGCGGCAACAAGGTGCGCACCATCCTCGACATGGGCGGCCAGGACTGCAAAGCCATCCACTGCGACGAAAAAGGCAAGGTCACCAACTTCCTGATGAACGACAAATGCGCCGCCGGCACCGGCCGCGGCATGGAAGTGATCTCCGATCTGATGCAGATCCCCATTGCCGAACTGGGCGGGCGCTCTTTCGACGTGGATGATGAGCCGCCGGCCGTCTCGTCCGTCTGCGTGGTGTTTGCCAAGTCCGAAGCGCTGGGCCTGCTCAAGGCCGGCTGGACCAAGAACAAAGTCGTGGCCTCCTACTGCCAGGCCATGGCGGAACGGGTCGTCAGCCTGCTGGAGCGCATCGGCGTGGAAGAAGGCTTCTTCATCACCGGCGGCATCGCCAAGAACGCCGGGGTGGTCAAGCGCATCGAAAAGCTGCTGGGTATCCAGGCGATGCAGACCCAGATCGACAGCCAGATCGCCGGTGCCCTGGGCGCGGCCCTCTTTGGCTACACCCTGGTGCAGAAGCAGGGCGTACCGGCCAAAGCCGCTGCGGCCTGACGCAGCGCGGCCAAGAGGACAACTCCCATGATCGCCAACTACGGCTACAAGGATGGCTCCGGTGACTACTACATCAGTATCGACACCGACAACTGCATCGCCTGCCCGGTCGGCCGGGCGTGCATCGGCGCGTGTCCGAAGCAGATGTTCGAGGCCATGACCGACGACTACGACGACGAAGTCATCTGGATCAAGGCCGCCAACCGGCGCAGCCTGGCCTACGACTGCAGCCAGTGCAAGCCCGCGGGCGGCTACACCAGCCTGCCTTGCATGTCGGCCTGTACGCCGGGCGCCATCAAGCATTCCTGGTGATGGGACGCGAGGAGGGCGCAGGCGCCATGAGCATCAAAGGACGCACGATTCCCATCAAGCAGGTGGGCGGCAATCGCGAAGCCGAGCTGGTTAGCCAGGGCTGGGTGCGCAAGACCACCATGGGCGAACCACGCCTGTCGGAACTGGTGGAGAACTACCGAACCATGGGCTACGAGGTGCATGTGGAAGCATTCCGCGCCCAGGGCGAGAGCTGCAACACCTGTTTCGACGCCGGGGAGGAGATGGGCCAGGCGTACGGCACGGTGTACGTGCGCAAAAGCGAAAGCGCGCGTGGGGACGACGAATTGTTCTAGGCCGGGCTGCGGCGCGGCAGTTAAGAAACAACAGGATCAGAGGAGGAAAGGTTATGCCTAAGTCGGATTTTCCCAGCGAAGAGCGGGGCATGCGGGTGTTGAAGCAGGAGGATTTGGACGCCGTCGTCGCCATCGACAAAATCGTCTCGCGGCAGGACCGGCGCGAATACTACGAGCGCAAGTTCGCCGCCATCCTCGACCCATCCCGCAGCATCAACTCGTCCATCGTCTGCGAAGTACGGGGCAAGGTTGCCGGCTTCGTCATGGGCGATATTTTTGCCGGCGAATTCGGCCTGCCGGAAACCACGGCGACCATCGACACCATCGGCGTGCATCCCGACTTCCAGAACCGCGGCGTGGCGAGCGACATGCTCGACCAATTCATGATGAACATGAAGGCCGCCGGGGTGAACAAGGTCTACACGCTGGTCAATTGGGACGATTTCGCCCTGGAGAAGTTCTTCTCCCGCCACAAGTTCGTACCGTCCAAGCGCATCAACCTGGAGTACCAGGTCGCTTAGGGGGCGAGGAGCGGCCATGTGGCTCGACTGCCACTGCCATACCCGGCACTCCCACGACAACTGGTTGGAGCCGCTGGATCTGGTGCGCCGCGCCAAGCAATTGGGGCTGGATGGGGTGGTGATCACCGAACACCACTCCTACGAAGCGTCGGCACCGGTGGAAGAGATCGGCCGTGGGGAGGGACTGCTCGTGCTGAGAGGGCTGGAGATTTCGACCAACGGGGGGCACATGCTGGCTTTCGGGGTGGTGGACGATGGCTGGAACGTCTGGGGGCGCAACAACTACCTGCCGCTGGTGGAAGTCATCGAACGCATCGCCGATCTGGGCGGCATCACCGTGCCGGCCCATCCGTTCCGCGAAATCGGCCTTACCAGCCTGCTGGAAGGGCTGCTCGACCTCACCGGCATTGCTGGTGTCGAGACCCACAACGGCAGCAACCTCCTCAGCGACAACGACCTTGCCCTGCAGGCTGCGCGGCAGATGGGTTTGGCGACCCTGGGCGGGAGCGACTGCCACAAGGTGGAGGCGGTCGGCCGCTGTGCCACCGAATTCCTCCGCCCGGTGGACAACATGGAAAGTTTCATCGCAGCCATCAGGGACGGAGCTTGCGGCGGCGCGTACTTCGCCGGCGCCCGCCCGATGGGCGAATAAGGTTTCGCAGGAGAGAACATGGGAGCAATACAAGGGATAACCTGGTGGAGCGCCAGCCGCCCGGTCTCGATGGAGTCTTTCGGCGCGGCGGTGCAACTCACCATCGACGGCAACCGCGTCGACGCGCTGGCGGGTGCCTCGGTGCTCAACGCCGCCCACAACGCCGGCTGCTACATCCCGGCGCTGTGCGCCCATCCTGACCTGCCGCCTGCCCTGCAACGCGGCGAAGGCGATTCCGGCTGCAACCTCTGCCTGGTGGAAGTGGAAGGCGCGGACGGCCTGCGCAAAGCCTGCTCGATGACCGTGGAGCCCGGTCTCGTCGTTCGCACCGATTCCCCTGCCATCCGGGCGGCGCGCCAGGCCAGCCTGTCGCGCATCCTCGCCGGCCACCCCCACGTCTGCCTGACCTGCCCGCAGCGCGAGGGCTGCAGCCGCACCCAGTGTTCCTACGGCAATCCGCCGGAAACGCGCTGCTGCAGCATTTTCAATAGCTGCGAACTGCGCCGCATCGCCGATTTCGTCGGCATCCCCAACGACACGCCGGCCTACAAACCGGCGGCGCTGCCGGTGGTCAAGGGCGAGCCGTTCTTCGACCGCGACTACAACCTGTGCATCGACTGCCGCCGTTGCCTGGTGGCCTGCAACGACATCCGCGGCGTCGGCTGTCTTGAAGTCAAGGAGTTCGAGACGGCGCAAGGGCCGCGCAAGTACGTCGGCACCATCGCGCCGACGCTGATCGAATCCGGCTGCAAGTTCTGCCAGGCCTGCGTCACCGTCTGTCCCACCGGCGCGCTGACCGACCGCACCCTGGACGTGTCGCGGCGCGCAGCCTCCATGGTGCCCTGCAAATCCGCCTGCCCGGCCGGCATCGACGTGCCGCGCTACGTGCAACTCGCGGCGGACGGCCGCTACGGCGAAGCGGTGGCGGTGGTGCGGGAAAAGCTGCCTTTCCCCGGCATCGTCGGCCGCGCGTGTTTCGCCATGTGCGAATCCGCCTGCCGCCGCGGCCAACTGGACGATCCGCTGTCCATCCGCACGCTGAAACGGGTCGCGGCCGACAACGACACCGGCCTGTGGCGCCAACACTCGCGCCAGGCCGCGCCCACGGGCCGCCGCGCTGCCGTCATCGGCGCCGGACCGGCGGGCCTTACCGTGGCCTATTACCTCGCCAAGAAAGGCCACACCGTCACGGTGTTCGACGCCCAGCCGGCGGCGGGCGGCATGGCGCGCTACGGCATCCCTTCCTACCGCGTGCCGGTGGCGGTGATCGACGCCGAAGTGGCCGAAGTGGCGAAGCTGGGGGTGGAATTCCGCTTCGGCGCGCGGGTGGACGGTATCGACGACCTCACCGCCCAGGGTTATCAAGCCGTGTTCATCGGCATCGGCTGCCAGGGGGGCGACAGGCTCGGTATCCCCGGCGACGACCTGCCGGACGTGGTGGATAGCCCCACCTTCCTGCGCGCCGCCACCATGGGCCTGGTCAATCAACCGGATTCGGGCATTTCCACCGGCGACCGCGTGGTGGTGATCGGCGGCGGCAACGTCGCCACCGACAATGCCCGCTCGTCCCGCCGCCTCGGCGCCACGCGGGTGGACATGGTCTACCGCCGTACCCGCGACGAGATGCCGGCGCGGGAAGACGAGGTCGAGGGCTGCATCGCCGAGGGCGTCAATCTGCGTTTCCTCACCGCCCCCAAACGCATCGAAGCCGGCAGGAACGGTTCGCGCCTGCGCATCACGTGGGCACGCATGGAGCTGGGCGAACCGGACGCCAGCGGCCGGCGCCGCCCGGTGGAGATTCCCGGCAGCGATTTCCAGGAGGACGTCGATCTGGTGATCGCCGCCGTCGGCCAGCATCCGCGCAAGTTCGCCGGTTTCGGCGTGGAGACCGACGCCAGGGGCCGCATTGTGGTGCGGGAGGACAGCCTGCTCACCAGCCGCAGCGGTGTGTATGCCGGGGGCGATTGTGTGCTCGGCCCTTCCACGCTGATCGAATCCATCGCCCACGGCCGCATCGCCGCCGCCGCCATGGACAAGCAACTGGGCGGGGATGGGGATATCGAAGAGAAGTTGCTGCCCGACGGCTGGGAAACCGATGGGCACATCGGCCGCGAGCCCGGCTTCAACCAGCGCCACAAGCTCTACCCGATCATGCTGGAACCAGCCGCCCGCGGCGGCTGGGACGAGGTGGAGTTGGGCTTCTCCGATGCCGACGCCCGCGCCGAAGCCGCCCGCTGCCTCAAGTGCAATCTGGCGCCGCGCATTGCCGACGCGCCGCTGCCCCCCGAGTCGTCATTGCCTTTCGAGGAAGGGGCCGTGCTGGCCGTTCCCGGCGAAGCGGGCGTTTTCCAGCTTCTCGACGCCGACAAGAACGTGCTGATGATCAAAGGCGTGGAAAACCTGCAGGCGGGGCTGCAGGCACAAATCGGCGCCAACGAGGCCGCCCGGTTCTTTGTCTACGAGGAGGCCGCCATGTACACCTCCCGTGAGAGCCAGCTCATCCAGGCTTACCTGCAGCAGCACGGGAAGATGCCCGGCGGCGGGGCGGACGAACTGGACGATTTGTTCTGATCTGGGAGGGGGAGATGTCCGACTACAAGCTGATCCGCTACGCCATTGATGGGGGCCTGGCCACCATCACGCTAGCCAAGCCGCCTTACAACGTGCTCGACATCCCCATGATGGACGAGCTGAACGACGCCCTCGACCGTTGCGCCGCAGCTCCGGACGTCAAGGTGTTGTGCATCACCGGCGCGGGGGAAAAGGCCTTTTCGGCGGGCGTCGAAGTGGCCGACCACACGCCGGACAAAATGGATCGCATGATCGAGGCGTTCCACGGCATCTTTCGGCGCCTGGACAAATTCCCCGTCCCGACCGTCGCCGCCGTGAATGGCGTCGCCCTCGGCGGCGGCTGCGAAGTGGTGCTGGGCTGCGACATGGTGGTGGCCGTGGCCGGGGCGAAATTCGGCCAGCCGGAAATCAAGCTAGCCGTGTTCCCTCCGGTGGCCGCGGTGCTGCTGCCGCGGCTGGTGCCGCCGGCGCGGGCGATGGAACTGCTGCTGGGCGGCAACAACATCGAGGCGGACGAAGCCCGCGCCCTCGGCTTGGTGAATCGCGTGTTGCCGCGGGAAGAGTTCGCTGCCGGCTGCCGCGTTTTCGTCGAGCCGTTTCTCGGCCTCAGCCGCGCCGCCCTGGCAAGCACCAAGAAGGCCATCCGCGAAGCGCGCAACCTGCCTTTCCCCGCCGCCCTCGAC
>JBAWHH010000531.1:0-2251 GCA_049593715.1 Rhodocyclaceae bacterium | reverse complement strand
CCCTGCCCGCCTTCGCCGCAGCCCTGTGGGCCATGAAAGACCTCGCCCCTACCCGGCTGCGCTGGGCCGGTGCCGCCGCCGGCCTGCTCGCCGGAACCCTCGGCGCCGCCGCCTACAGCCTGCACTGCCCCGAACTCGCCGCGCCTTTCCTCGCGCTGTGGTACGTGCTCGGGATGCTGATTCCGGCGGGAGTCGGGGCGCTGGTGGGGCCAAGGGTGTTGGGGTGGTGAGGGCATAAGCCCGCGAGCGCAGGAGCGCCTCATACCCGAAGCGGCTGGCTCCGCGACTCCGGCGGACAGGGCCGCTCGATCCGCATTCCGCAACATCCGAATAGGGTAAGCTTCCCGCTATCCGCCTATGTTGGGCGAGTCGTGGAGGACGGTAGCATGACGCTGAAGCAGGTCACTCTCGGAGGAAAGACCATTCTGGTTGAGATTGCTGACTTGCCCGTGGAAGGCGGGGCCGGGCCGAGCGAGCGCTTCGAAAACACCTCGGTGCGCGAGAAAGTTGGCGATCTGGCCGACAGCATCCGCGACCTGGTCGAAGTGGTTACGGCTCCGGCGCGCGCAGCGTTCGAGGGCTCCCAGGCCGAAGAGTGGGCCATCGAGTTGAACATCGGCTTCAAGGGCGAGACCGGCCTGCCTTTCGTTGCCAAGGGCGAGGCGAACGCCGCGGTCAAGATCACGGCGAAGTGGAAGAAGCCGTAGCCCTGGCCGATGGCGGCGGCCCCCCACATCGTCAGTTTCTGGCGGGATAAGGAGCGGCAGCACTTTCTCTGTTCCGGTTTGCTGCTCGACGGCAGGCATGTGCTGACGGTCGCCCATGCGTTCGAGAACCTGTCGGAAGGCGGTGCTGCTTTCGTCTCCCTCGTTCCTGGCAGGGATGGCGCCGTATCCGTGTCGCTGATGCAACGGCATCAGACGCTCGATGCCGCCATCTTCAAGCTGAATGAGGAGGTCGCCGGGCTCGCGCCCATTATTTTTTGCGAGCGGAATGAAGATCTCGCCGGCCGGGCTATTTGTCTCCACGTGGTCGATCCGGATACGCACAACTACGCGAAGCCCGCCAACTACGCGGTCAGCAACTACGATTCTGAGCACCGCGAATATGTCGTGACGCCGGAAAGTGCGCAGGGATACAGCGGTGGTGTCGTGGAATGTGGCGGCCGTATCGTTGGTTTGCTCAATCGGCGCGTACAGGGCGAACCGCTGGCGCGTGCGATCTCCATCGAGGCCCTGCGCCCTTGGATCGCCTGGGTCGTCGATACGCCCCCCGAACTTCGTGGCGGCGGCGAGCAGACCTTTGAAGCCTTCCGTGCCTTGGTCGGCGGCGAGATCCTGAGTCGGCTAGCTAATGACGGGACTTCGCTGCTGCGAGAACAAGGCCGCTTTGCGGGTGAGCCGACAGCGCTGACACCGCTTGCCCGGTCCGCGCGTTTCCAGAAGCTGATCGTTTCACTGCACGATGCTACTTCGGCCTGCCTCGACCAATGGAAAACTCATAGCGAGCGTCGGCGCCAAGCGATCAAGGACGATTGTTTCGTCATCCTTGGCGAACTGATCAAGCTCGCGGTGGACAAGCAACTGGCCCAGGGAGATCGCGTAAGGGTTTGCGCTGCCTCACCGGATCGGATGTTCGTCGCCTGCCGTAAGGTAGGAACGGCGGTCGCTGTCTACTGCGCTTTGCGGGACGTTCCTCTGGTCGTTACACGGGCCGCCGATGGTACCGATCTCGCCGGGCGCTCCATCGTCAACCTGGGTAGCCTTGCCCAAGGTGTTGGGGCTGACGCCGAGCGCGACACCTATCGCGCCGTCTGGCTGGCGGTGAAAGGTTCCCCCGTCCCGGCGCAACTGGACGCGCAAGACTTCGTGGACATCCTGCGCGACGCTATCGAGATGGAACGTGAGTTGTTCGGCAACCCCTCGCCCCTGATCGTCGCGGAAGCTCCTCCCGAATGGCTGGAGAACGGCGGACTGGCGACCGCCGCCGGTCAACTGAAAATTGGGCTTGTCCTGCGAGAAGCGGACGATTGTCCCCTGCTCGTGGTCACCGAGGCGCGCCTGATAAACCTCATCTGCAAATACCTCACCCTTCTGGAAACTCTCTGATGGATCTCCCCACTTATCCCATCGGCACCGACATCCCCCTCGAACCCGTCGGCAGTTGGCCCCTTTCCGTCCACCGTTTTGACGCCGACACCGTCACCGCGCTGCGGGCGGCGGAGGCGGCGGGGCGGCCTTTGCTGCTGCGG
>JBAWHH010000530.1:0-7021 GCA_049593715.1 Rhodocyclaceae bacterium | reverse complement strand
GATGAGGCCGTTGTAGGCCTGCGCCGGAGGCGAATCGCGGTAGAGCTTCTCCGTATCGGCCAGGGAACCGCCGGGGAACAGCAGCGCCAGCGGGTCGGTACGGCCGCGCAGCACGTCGGCCAATTCCCGGGCGCAGCGTTGCGTCAGACGCAGTTCCGCCAGCGCTTCGGGATAGTCTGCGGCCAGCGCCGCGCCCAGCGCTTCGGCATCGGGAGCTGCGTCTTGGCGCAGCCAGCGCCAGCCACCCTCCTGCGGGGCCAGCCAACCGTCTTCCACCAGCACGTCGAGCATGCGGGAGAACAGCCGGTGGTGGTGGTCGAGCACGCCGAGGCGCACAGCACTGGTGATCTCCAGTGGCAGACGGCGATCCACGCCCAGCGCCTCCAATGCACGCAGCATGTAGGCCGCGGCCAGACGGTCCAGGCCGGGCAGGAAGCGGCCGTAGCGGTCGAAGCCGTAACGGCTGGCCACTGCCGGCAATTGGGCTTCCAGCGCCGCCACCAGCGGGGCCGGGCCGGGCGGCCAAGCGCCGCCGCCGGGGGGTAGCTCACGCCAGGCAATTTCGTGCAGCATGGCGCGCACCTTTGCCGGTAGCCGCGCCGGCAGTACCGCACCGGATCGAGCGCGCTTGAAGTGCAAACCTTCGAAGTCGGCGACCGGCCGGCCCTGCGGGTCGAACAGGCGCAGTTCGGCCCGGAACGTCTCGCAGTGCTCCAATTCGCGACGATCTTCGGCGGGGATGCGGACATGGACCCAGCCCCCACTGCCGAAGGGGGAGTAAACGCGCAGGCGCTCGACATTGATGAGCAGAAACGCATCGCTCAGGGTTGAGCCGCCCCCCGGGAGTGCCGCACCGACGACATGGAAGCAGGCGTCCAGGAGCGCCGGATGGAAACTCAGTCCGCGTTCGCCACCGGCCAGCGCCACGGGCAACTGCACTGCCGCCAGCACCTCGCCGTCGGCGCGCTGCAACGCGGTTACACCGCGGAAGCGCGGCCCGAACTCCAGTCCCAGCGAAGCCAGCCAAGCGTAATAACCGTCCACATCCACGACCTGCGGCGTGAGGGCACGCAGGGCGTCGAGGTCGACTGCCGCATCTGGCGCATTCCCGCCGGACCGCAGCGTGGCCGTGGCCACCGCCTGCCAATCCCCGTCGTCGGCGTCGCGCGCCATCAGCCGTAGCGCCGCGTTGCCGTCTACGGCCGGCGAGAGCACGGCGTGCAGCAACACCGGTTCGGGGGTATCCACCGCCATGGCCCGCTCCACCATGAGGTCGGCCACCTCCACGCTGCCAGGGCCGAAGGCCTGGTGGGCCGCCGCCGAGGCGATTTCCATGTACACGGGTGAAGGCAGCACCAGGGAGCCATGGATACGATGGTCCGCCAGCCACGGTTGCAGCGAGGGGTGCAACCGGGTCTCGAACAGGCGCTCTTTGCCCAAGGGGTGCAGCACCTCGGCGCCGAGCAGCCCCTGGCCCGAAACGCAGGGCGCGGGCACAGCCGCCGTTGGGGCAACGGCATCGACCCAGTAGCGCTCGCGCTGGAACGGGTAACCGGGCAGGGTTTCGCGCCGGCGCGGATAGGGTGCCTCGAACGCAGCCCAGTCCACCGGCACACCGGCGACGTAGGCTTGGGCTAGGCTGTCGAGCAGCGTTTCCCAGTCGTCGCGGCCACGCCGCAGCGAAGGCAGCCAGCGTCGTCCCTCGTCAGGCAGGCATTGCCGCGCCAAGCCCAGCAGCGTGGGGTGCGGACCGATCTCGATCAAGATATCCGCGCCCGCTTCGCCCAGGCGCTGCACCGCCGGGGCGAACTGGACCGCGGCGCGCACATGGCGGCGCCAGTATTCGGGCGTAGCGATGGCCGCGCCAGCACGCTCGCCGTCGAGGTTGGCGTAGAGGTCGATCTGCGGGGTGCGCCATTGGACGGCGGCGGCGGCGCTGGAGAACGCATCCAGCATCGGTTCGACCAGCGGCGAGTGGAAAGCGTGGGACACCTTCAGCCGCGAAGCTGCCACGCCTTCGCCCTCCAATTGGGCCAACAGTTCATCTAGCGCCCCCGCCTCACCGGACACCACCGTGGCGGCCGGTCCGTTCAGCGCGGCGATGTCCAGCCGCCCGGCGAAGGGACGCAGCGCCTCGCCCACGCGCTGCGCATCCGCGGCCAGCGAGGCCATCGCACCGCCGCGGGGCAGCGCGCCCATCAGCCGGCCACGCTCGGCGATCAGCGCCAACCCCTCTTCCAGGGTGAACACTCCCGCGATGCAGGCGGCGGCGTATTCGCCCACGCTGTGGCCGATCACCGCGTGGGGCTTCACGCCCCAGCTCATCCAGAGTTGCGCCAGCGCGTACTCCAGCGCAAACAGCGCCGGCTGCGTGTATTCGGTATCGTCGATGGGCGAGGTCTCTCCCGCGGCGGGGAACAGCACCGACAGCAGCGGCCGGGGCAACCTGGGTCGCAGCAGTTCATCGCAGCGGTCGAGGCTGGCGCGGAAGACGGGATGGGCCTCGTAAAGCGCCCGCGCCATGCCGGCGTACTGAGCGCCCTGGCCGGTGAACAGGAAGGCTACCCGCGGCGCGCGCGTGGGCGCATGGCCAAGATGCAGACCACGGGGCAGGGCTTCGGTGTTGCTGGACGCAAGGGCGGCCAGTGCCGCGGCGGCCTCGGCGGCGGAGGCAGCCACCAAAGCGGCTCGCTGCGTGAAGTGGGCACGGCCGGCGTTCGCGGTGGCCGCCAGATCAGCCAGATCCACTCCGGGCTCGCCGAAACGACTGGCCATCGCCGCGGCCAGCACCTGCAACGCAGCGTCACTGCGGGCGGACACGGTGACCACATGGCGCGGACGATCGAGTGCGTTCTCGACCACAGGTTGGGCCGGAGCCTGCTCAAGCACCAGATGCACGTTGGTGCCGGAGAAGCCGAACGAGCTGACGCCGGCGCGGCGCGGTGCCGCACCCGCCGGCCAGGGCGTCATGGCACGCGGCGCCTCCACGGCCATGCGGTCCCAGGGGATATAGGGGTTGGGTGTTTGCAGGTGCAATTGGCCCGGGATCTGGCCGTGGCGCAGCACCAGCACGGCCTTGATCACACCGGCGACGCCGGCGGCGGCTTCGAGGTGGCCGATGCTGGATTTCACCGAGCCCACGCGCAGCGGCGCGGTCGGATCGCGGCCGGCGCCGAGCACGGCGTTGAGCGCCTGCACCTCGATCGGGTCGCCCAGCGACGTGCCCGTACCATGGGCCTCCACGTAGCCGATGTCGGCGCTTTGCAGGCCGGCGTCGGTGAGGGCGTCGCGCAACACCGCCTCCTGGGCCAGACCGTTGGGTGCCGTCAGGCCATTGCTGCGGCCGTCCTGGTTGGCGGCGGCGCCGCGGATGACGGCCAGCAGACGATCGCCATCGCGATGGGCGTCCGCCAGGCGTTTCAGCACCAGCATGCCGCAGCCTTCGCCGCGGACGAAACCGTCGGCCCGGGCATCGAACGCTTTGCAGCGTCCGTCGGGGGCCATCATGTGGGAGCGTGACAGCGCGACGGAGATGTCGGGCCCGAGAATCAGGTTCACGCCACCTGCCAGCGCCAGACAACATTCCCCGCGGCGCAAGCTGTGCACCGCCTGATGAATGGCCACCAGCGACGAGGAGCAGGCGGTATCGATGGACAGGCTGGGGCCGCGCAGGCCAAGGGTGTAAGACAGCCGGCCCGATGCGATGCTGTGAGCGGTGCCCGAGGCGGTATAGGCGTCGAATCCGGCCATCCCACTGGCGTCGCGCAGGCGTTGATAATAGTCCCCTGCCGATACGCCGAGGAACACGCCGGTGGCGCTGCCCTCCAGCCGTTGCGGCGCGATACCCGCATCTTCGATCGCGCGCCAGGTGACCTCCAGCAGCAGGCGCTGCTGCGGGTCCATGCTTTGCGCCTCGCGCGGCGAAATGCCGAAGAAACCGGCGTCAAAGCCATCCACCGGGCCGAGGAAACCGCCCCAGCGCGTGTTCATGCGCCCCGGCACGTCGGGATCGGGATCGTAGTATTCGTCGATGTTCCAGCGCTCGGGAGGCACTTCGACCACGCCATCGACGCCGTCGCGCAGCACGTTCCAGAGTTGTTCGGGGGATTCCACCCCCCCCGGCAGGCGGCAACCGATGCCGACGATGGCGACCGGCTCATGGCGCGCCGCTTCGAGCTGCTGCACGCGGTCGTTCAACTCGTCGGCCAGCAGGGCCAGGCGCTTGGCGGAGAAATGGCTGATGCGGGCGAGGAATTCCGACATCAGGCTCTACCCAGCTTCTTTGCGAACAATTTTTCAATCTCCTCGTCGCTCATGTCGTCGATGGTCTCTACCGCATCGGCGGGCGGCTCGGGCGCGGCGCTCACCGGCACCGCAACGTCGGGGCCGAGCAGTTCGCGTTCGAGAAACGCCGCCAGCGCCTCCAGCGTCGGGTAGTCGAATACCAGTGTGGCGGGCAAGCTACGCGGCAGGCCCAGGCCGCTACCCAAACGGTTGCGCAGTTCCACCGCCATCAGTGAATCGAGGCCCAGTTCGTTCAGCGGCTGCCGCGGGTCGATAGCCTCGCGGCTAGCGGCCCCGATAACCCGGGCCACATTGTCGGCCACGAAACCCAGCAGCAATGCCTGTCGCCGCGTCGGCGTCGCCCCGGCCAAGTCCGCAGCCAGGGTCGCCGCAGGCGGGGCTGCGCCGGGTGAAGCGGCCTCCTCCCGCTCGCGCTGCGGCCGGCAGTGGCTGAAAAACGGCTCGGCATCGCGGTCGCCGGTGAGGAAGTCGCCCCAACGGATGGGAGTTGCTGCCACGTGAGCCGCCCCCGCGGCCATCAACTGCTCCAGCCAGGCCAAGCCCTGCGGCGGCGCGATGACATCCAAGCCTTTTGCGCCCATGAGTTGGTCTACCTGGCGCTCGGCGGCGGCACCCACTTCGCTCCAGGCGCCCCAGCCGATGCTCAGCGCCGGCAGGCCCAGAGCCTGGCGGTGCTGCGCCAGGGCGTCCATGAAAGCGTTGGCCGCCGCATGGTTGGCCTGGCCTGCGGAGCCGAACACCGATGCGATGGACGAATAGAGGACAAAGAAGTCCAGCGGCAGATGGCGTGTTGCGAGGTGCAGCGCCCAGGCGCCATCGACCTTAGGCCCGAGGGGGCGCACGAAACGCGGCCAGGTCTGTTGCAGCAGAGCACCGTCTTCGAGCAGGCCGGCCGAATGCACCACGCCGCGTAGCGGCGCAGCCGCGCCCACGCCCGCCACCAGCCGTTGCACCGCGGCGGGGTCGGCCACGTCCACCTGCTGAACCGTGACGGTTGCGCCTGCGGCGCGCAAGCGCTCCACTTCGGACAGCGCCGAAACCCCCGGCGCCCGCCGCCCCACCAGCAGCAAATGACGCGCGCCGTGGTGGACCAAGTGCGCAGCCGTAAGCAGGCCAAGACCGCTGAGACCACCGGTCACCAGATATGTCGCGTCGGGCCGCAGCGCGTCCAGCGAAGCCGCCTCATTGTCGACTTCAACCAAGACCACCTTGCCGACATGGCGCGCCATGGCCATGTGACGGAAACCGTCGGCCGCACGTGTCAGGGGGAATGCCTGCAGCGGCAGCGGCCGCAGCCGGCCGGCGGTCACTTCAGCCAGCACGCGGTCCAGAAGGATAGCCGTACCGGCCGGATCCTGATAACGCATCGCGGCGAGATCGATGGCATGGTAGCGGCCAGCCGGGCGCTCGGTGGCAAAACGTTCGGGTGTCCAGATGTCCCGCTTGCCGATCTCCAGGAAACGGCCCTCGTCGGCGAGGCAGCGCACGCTGGCAGCGATGAAGTCACCGGCCAGGGAATTCAGCAGCAGATCGACACCCCGGCCGCCGGTGGCTGCCAGTACCCCTTCGGCGAAAGCCAGGGAACGCGAGTCGAACACCTGCGCCACGCCCATTGAGCGCAGCAGCGCGCGTTTCTCCTCGCTGCCCGCGGTGGCGAAAACCCGTGCGCCCGCCGCCTGGGCAATCTGCAATGCGGCCATGCCGACACCGCCGGCGCCGGCATGGATCAGTACCGTTTCACCCGGCTGGACGGCTCCCAGCGTGTGCAAGGCGTGCCAGGCGGTCATGAAAGCGAAAGGCAGCGTGGCCGCCTCGGCGAAGCCCACGCCCGCCGGCAGCGGGCGCACCAGCGCCGCCGAGGTGGTGGCGTGGGTGGCGAAACTGGCTTCTGCAATGGCGACGACAGGGTCGCCCGGCGCCAGACCAGCGACGCCCTCGCCCACCGCCACCACGCGGCCGGCACATTCGCCGCCCAGCGGTTCCGGGTCGTCCCGCATCGCCAGCACGTTCATCAAATCGCGGAAGTTCAGGCCGGCGGCGGCGACGCGGATTTTCACTTCCCCCGGTCCCGGCGCGCGCCGTGTCATTGGCTGCAACGCCAGTTCATCAATCAAGCCGTGAGAGCCTTTTTCCAGGCGCATCGGCACCACCGTCTTCGCCGGCGCCTCGACCGGAATCAGGCGCGCACCGCGCCAGGATCCCTCACGTTGTGCCAACTGGTCTTCCGCGCCGTTGTCGCGCAGGCGCTCGACCAGCGTTTCGGCGGCGATATCATCGGCGAGGTCCGGGTCGAGATCGACGCGGGTGCAGCGCAATTCCGGATGTTCCAAGGCCAGGGAACGCGCGAAACCCCACAACGGCGACTGCGCCAGGGCCAATCGCGCCAGGTTGTCGGTGGCCACCGCACCGCGCGTCGCCAGCCACAGCCGTGGCATCGCCCCGGCGTCGTAGGCGCGACCGGCCAGGGCCTGCACCAGACCGAGCAGAGAACCCACGCTGGTGTGCTGAGTTTCGAGCAGCGAGGCGGGAGCCTCTGCCGGGTCTGGCAAGCTCAGGCCGGCCAAGTGAATGACCCCGGCGACGGCCCCAGGCACGGCAAGCCAGGCGTCCACTTCTTGGCGGACGACGGCCTCGTCGCCAGCGGCGACGGACGCGCCACCAAGCACGTCCACGCTGCGGCCGGCGGCGCGCATGTGCTCCGCCAACGCCAAACCCA
>JBAWHH010000529.1:0-8121 GCA_049593715.1 Rhodocyclaceae bacterium | reverse complement strand
GGATCGGCGGGCTCGAAATTGAAATCGCCGCAGACGAGGGCCGCTTCGCCCCGCGGCAACGCCGCGAACGTGGGGTCGGTTTCCTTGCTCACTCCGGGACTTCGGGCGTGGGCGGTGGCATGGCGTTGGATTTCCCGCAGGGCTTCCACCTGCGCCCGGCGCTGCGGCGCCGAGTAATACTCGAGGTGGGTGGTCATCACCCGCAGCGGCCCGCCCGCCAAGTCCACCACGGCTTCGACGCAGACCCGCTGCATGGACGACACCGCCGGATCGGCGGGCCACGGCAACAGGTGGCGGAACACCTGCAGCACCGGCAGGCGCGACAGGATCAGGTTGCCGAAGTGGCTGCGCCCTCCCCGGCCGTCCGGCAGATCGGTGGCGATGCCATAGAAAGCCTGGTGATCGGGAAAACTCGCCCGCAGAAGCGCCACCTCGTCTTCCCCCCGGCTGCCCGCCAGACCCGGAAAATTCACCGCCACTTCCTGCAGGCAGATCACGTCGGCGTCCGCCGTCTGCCGCACCACCGCCGCGATCCGCACCAGATCGACGCGGTCGTCGCAGCCGCGTCCCCATTGGATGTTCCAGGTCAAAAGCCGCATGTCGAAGCACCTCGCCTAACGCATGAGCCAGGGTTGGGACGGCAATGCCCCTGGCAGCCCGCGCCCTGGTCCGCTCCCTCGGGGCAACCCAAGGGAATGACGGTATATACTGCGCGCCGTCCCAGGGCGCATTTTTCCGGAGGGATCTTTCCAATTGAGTTCGGACAACAAACAGACACCATGATATTGGTCACCGGCGGCGCGGGGTTTATCGGCGCCAACTTCGTGCTGGCGTGGATCGAGGAGACGGGCGAGTCCGTCCTCAATGTGGACAAGCTCACCTACGCCGGCAACCTCGAGAATCTGGCTGGGCTAAGGGACGACGAGCGCCACGTTTTTGTGCAGGGCGACATCCGCGACCAGGCCCTGATGGAATCGCTCCTGGCGCAATATCGCCCGCGCGTCATTGTCCATTTTGCCGCGGAGAGCCACGTCGATCGCTCGATCCACGGCCCCGCCGACTTCATCGACACCAATATCGGCGGCACGTTTTCGTTGCTGGAAGCGACACGTGCCTTTTGGTCCGGTCTGGAGGGGGAGGCCAAGGCCGGCTTCCGCTTCCTCCATGTCTCGACCGACGAGGTCTACGGCTCCCTGGGGCCGCAGGACCCGCCCTTCAGCGAAACCACGGCGTATCAGCCCAACAGCCCCTATTCAGCCTCCAAAGCCGCATCGGACCACCTGGTGCGCGCTTACCACCACACCTACGGCTTGCCGACGCTGACGACCAACTGCTCCAACAACTACGGGCCGTTCCAGTTTCCCGAGAAGCTGATCCCGCTCGTCATCGCCAACGCCATCAGCGGCAAGCCCCTGCCGATTTACGGCGACGGCCAGAACGTGCGTGACTGGCTCTACGTCGGCGACCATTGCGCGGCCATTCGCAGGGTACTCGCGGACGGACGGGTCGGCGAAACCTACAACATCGGCGGCTGGAACGAGAAACCCAACCTGGAGATCGTGCATACCATCTGCGCGCTGCTGGACGAACTGCATCCCGGCTCGCCGGTGGTCCCGCATTCGAAACTCATCACGTTCGTCAAAGACCGGCCGGGCCACGACCGGCGTTACGCCATCGACGCGAGCAAAATCGCAGGGGAACTGGGCTGGCGCCCGGCGGAGACCTTCGACAGCGGCATCCGCAAGACCGTCGCCTGGTACCTGGCCAACGGGGATTGGGTATCCCACGTCCAGTCGGGGGAATACCGGCAGTGGATCACCACGCAATATGGGGGCACGTCGTGAAAGCCACGCCATCGACGTTGCCGGAGGTGTTGATCCTGGAGCCGAAAGTTTTCGGCGACTCGCGCGGGTTTTTCTTCGAGAGCTACAACCGGCGTGCTTTCCGCGACGCCACGGGCTTCGACGCGGATTTCGTCCAGGACAACCATTCCCGCTCGGCCAAAGGCGTCCTGCGGGGCCTGCATTATCAGATTCAGCAGCCCCAGGGCAAGTTGGTGCGCGTGGTCGCCGGGGCCGTGCTGGACGTGGCAGTGGACATCCGCCGCTCATCCCCACGGTTCGGCCAATACGGGGCAGTGGAACTGTCGGCGGAAAACCAGCGCATGCTGTGGATTCCCCCCGGTTTCGCCCACGGTTTTCTCGTCCTCAGCGACTCGGCGGATTTCCTCTACAAGACCACCGACTATTGGGCGCCGCAGCACGAGCGCTGCGTCCGCTGGGATGATGCGGACCTGTCCATCCCATGGCCGCTCGACGGCCCGCCCGCCGTTTCCGCCAAGGATGCCGCAGGTGCCCTGCTGCGCGAGGCCGAGGTGTTTCCGTGACCCGCATCGTCGTCACCGGGGCCACCGGCCAGGTGGGATGGGAACTGGCGCGCAGCCTTCTCACCGCGGGTGAAGTGCTGACCCCATCCCGCGCCGAGTTCGACCTGACCAACCCCGGCAGCATGCGCCAGTATCTGCGCCGCATCGAGCCCGATGTGATCGTCAATCCCGCCGCCTATACGGCGGTGGACCGGGCGGAAAGCGAACCGGAGCTGGCCCGCCGCATCAACGCCGAGGCGCCGGGCGTCATTGCGGCGGAAGCGCGGCGCATCGGCGCACTGCTGATCCACTACTCCACCGACTACGTCTTCGACGGCGCCAAGACCGGCCCCTACCGGGAAGACGACGAAACCGCACCGCAGAGCGTCTACGGGCATACCAAGCTGGACGGCGAAAAGGCGGTGCAGGATTCCGGCGCCGCTTTTCTCGTCCTGCGCACCAGTTGGGTTTTCGCCGCCCGCGGCAAGAACTTTCTGCGCACCATCCTGCGGCTGGCGGCGGAGCGCGTGGACTTGCGCGTGGTGGCCGACCAGTTCGGCGCCCCCACCTGGGCGCGGCTCATCGCCGACGCCACAGCGGTTGCGCTGAACCAGGCGCTCGCGGATCACCGCAGCGAGTGTTTCGATTCGGGCGTTTACCATCTGGCCGCCCAGGGTGAAACGAGTTGGCACGGCTTTTCTTCACGGATCCTGGCCCTCGCGGGTGCCATGCCCGATCTGGGTCCGCTGCGTGTCCAGCGCATCGAACCCATCACCACCCAGCAGTATCCGGCCCCAGCGCAGCGGCCAGCCAATTCGTGCCTCAGCAGCGAAGCCTTCATGTCCCGTTTTCGTGTCGAGCTGCCGCAGTGGCAGGAATGTGTGCAGCCGGTTCTGGACGAAATCGCCGCTACGCGCGGCACCAATGGCAACGGCGCCGCCAACGCTTAGAAACACATCATGAAAATACTCGTCACCGGAGCCGCCGGATTCATCGGCATGCACGTTGCCCAGAGCCTGATGGCGCGGGGAGATGAAGTCGTCGGCGTCGACAACCTCAACGATTACTACGACCCCAACCTCAAACTCGCACGGCTGCGCCGGCTGGAAGCGGGCAGCGGATTCCGTTTCGTTCGTCTGAATCTCGCCGACCGGCAGGCAACGGAAGAACTGTTCGCCGCCGCGCGCTTCGACCGCGTCATCCACCTCGCGGCCCAGGCGGGCGTGCGCTACTCGCTGCGCAACCCCCACGCTTACGTCGAAAGCAATCTCGTCGGCTTCATGAACGTGCTCGAAGGCTGTCGCCACCACGGCGTCGCGCACCTCGTCTACGCCAGCAGCTCCAGCGTCTATGGCGGCAACGAGCGCATGCCGTTCTCCGAACACGACAACGTGGATCATCCGGTCAGCCTCTACGCCGCGACCAAGAAATCCAACGAGTTGATGGCCCACACCTACAGCCACCTCTATGGACTGCCGACCACCGGCCTGCGCTTCTTTACGGTGTATGGGCCCTGGGGACGGCCGGACATGGCGTACTGGTCATTCACCGAGGCCATTCTCGCCGGGCGGCCCATCGACGTGTTCAATCAGGGCGCGATGCGGCGCGATTTCACCTTCATCGACGATGTGGTCGAGGGCGTGGTCAGGGTCAGCGAGCGCCCCGCCGAAGCCGACCCGGCCTTCGACCCCACCGCCCCTGACCCGGCCCGCAGCCGCGACCCTTACCGGGTCTACAATATTGGCAACCACCAGCCGGTACCGCTGCTCGAATTCATCGGAACCCTAGAGCGGGCCCTCGGCAAATCGGCTGAAAAACGCTTCCTGCCGATGCAGGACGGCGACGTCGTCGCTACCTATGCGGACACCAGCGAGCTTCAGGCTGCCGTAGGCTTTGCGCCGTCGACCACGCTCGAAGAAGGGATTGGCCGCTTCGTCGCCTGGTACCGGGAATACACCGGCGGTCGCTGACCCGTCCCGCAGGACTACTCAATTGGGACCCCTCACATGATCTTTGCGCTGATCACTTTCGCCTCGGCGCTGGCGCTCGAATCGTTGGGGACGTGGATCTCCATCATCGGCTTGTCGGGCCTTTTCAGCACCAACCCCATCATCATCGCCCTCGCCGCAGCGCTGGACGTAGGGAAAGTGGTTACCGTCTCTTTCCTCTACAAGAAATGGACAACGGCCCCCGCGCTGCTGAAGGTGTACATGGGATTGGCCAGCATTGTGCTGATGGCCATCACGTCCGTCGGTGCTTTCGGCTATCTGTCCGGCGCGTTCCAGGGCGCCATCCAGGACACGAAACAGCACGAGGTGTTGGTCACTTCCATGACCCAGGAACGCGGCCGGCTGGAAGCCCGCAAGAAAGAAATCGACGCCCAGATCGCCAACCTGCCGTCCAACAACGTGCGCGGCCGGCAAAGGCTGATCCGCTCTTTCAAGGCCGAAGCGGACAAAGTCAATGCGCGCCTGGAAACGCTCGACGCCGAGTTGCCCAAGCTGCAAGTCCAGCAGATCGCCACCAACACCCATACCGGCCCCATCGTCTATGTGGCGCAGGCGTTTCACGTCTCGCTGGAAGACGCGGCCAAGTACGTCATTCTGATCATCATCGTCGTGTTCGATCCACTGGCCATCGCCCTGTTGGTGGCAGGTAACTTCCTTTGGGAAACCCGCCCGCGGCGTACCCGCCCCGAGACCCAGGCAGCCCTTTCAGCCCAGATGCCGCTGGAGTTGCCGCGCATGCGCATCGACGAGCCGGTCGATACGACAGGGTCCGCCGCGCTTCCCGAGCCGGCACCGATGGCCCTGGAGCCGCCGGGGGCGCCGGAGGAAGCCGCCAACGACACGATCGCAGCGCGCGAACCCCAGGCCCTGGAGGCACCACCCCGGGAAGGCGCCGATGCCGGGACCGAGGGCGAGCCAGAACCACCAGCCGAGCCGCGCCTGGTGGAATCGATCGAGCCCCCGGAGCCCGAACCGGCCCCACCGGAGCCGGCGCCCATCCTCGCCGAACCCGTCGTCGAGCCTCTACCGGTGCCGCGAATGGAAGAACTGCGGGTACGTCCCCGCGGGCTCGACCAAGTGGTCCGCTAACCGGCGCCGCCGCTTCCGCTTTTCCCCCACGCCCACCAACTGGCTGATCTCACGCCGAATTGCAGGGAGGCGACATGGAAACCGCCACCATCATCATGAACGCTCTCGCCGCGGGTGCCGCGGCGCGGCCCGAATCCCCCACCTATCAGCCGATCCGGGATGCCTACGCGGCACTGAAGACGCTGCTGCAACGCCGGTACCAAGCCGTAGTGGTGGACGAACTGGAGCGCAAACCGGGTTCCAGGACACGACAGGAGGCAGTGATCCGCAACCTCGCCGCCGCTGGCGTGGAGCAGGACAACGAAGTCCTCGACCACGCCCGCGCCCTGTTGGCGGCGGCGAACGAGCGTCCATCCCACGACCGGGACATGCGCTTCGGCGACACCTATATCGGTGGCAGCGAGCGCCCGCCGGTGTTTGCGGGCCACCCGTCGGCCATCCCGCCGCTACGGCCGACGTTTTCCGGCCGTTACGCCGAGGTGGCGGCCTGCGTCGGCGCCCTCACCAAACTGGGCGTTACCCAATTGGCCTTGGTCGGGTTGCCCGGCGTGGGCAAGACCACGCTGGCAACCGCCTTGGTCCACCACCGCCAGATGCTGGCCCATTTTCGCGATGGTGTCCTGTGGGCGGGATTGGGGCCTAACGGCGATGCCATGGCAACCCTGGCCGCCTGGGCCCGCGCCCTCGGCCAGGACATCTCGACCCTCCCCGATCTGCCGGCGCGCCGCCAGGCGGTGGAACGCCTCATCGGCCAGCGTGCCCTGCTGTTGGTGATCGACGATGCCTGCGACCCCCAGTCGGCGGAAGCGCTACGCTGCGGCGGCCCATACTGCGGCCACATCCTGACCACGGCGGACAAGGGAATTGCCCGCAGTTTCGCTGCCGAGGGTCAGGTTCACGACGTACCGCCGCTGCCTGCCGATTCGGCCAGCGAACTGCTCGGCCGGCTTGCGCCCGCAGCCTGTGCCGCGAACAAGGCCGGCGCTGGCAGCCTGGCCGCCAGCGTGGCGGGAATGCCCCTGTCTCTCAATCTGCTGGGTGGCTTCCTGCGTACGCCCGAACATCATCTATACCGCAACGCGGAAGGCGGCGCCCTGCCCGCATCAGCGGATCCCGCCCGCCGCCTGCAACTCGCCCAGGAGCGGCTGTCCGGGCTCGAAGGCGAGGCGGTGACACTGCGCGCCACCATCGCCCTCAGCCTGGCGGCCTTGCCACCCGAGGCGGAGCGCGCTTTCTATGCGCTGGGGGCCTTCGCGCCGGAACCCCACCGCTTCAGCGTCGAAGCCGCGGCGGCCGTGGCGGACGTCGACACGGCGGTCATCAGCCTGCTCGCCGCCCGCGATCTCATCACCGTGGAGGAGTCGGGGGTGGCGCCCACCCTCGCCCTGCACCGTACCCTGGCGGATGCGGCGCGGTCCGATTGTGACGCCGGTGCCGTCGTGCGCCATCGCCAGCACTACCTGGCGCTGGCGCGGCAGGACGGTGAGAATCACTTGTCCATCGATGCTGCGTACGGCCAGATCCAATGGGCGTGGCAGGCGGCGCCGGATGGCGCTTCCCTGCTGCAATGGGTCCAGGCGCTGCATGGTTACCAGCATGACCGCGGGTACTGGCGCGATCTTGCCGCCTGGCAGCAACGGGCGTTGGCGATCGCCCGCGTCCAGACTGGGCGGGACTTCGAAGGCGCGGTCCTCGCCAATCTTGCCGCCGTGTCCAATACGCTCGGCGAACGCGATAAAGCCCGCGCTTTCTACGAGCAGGCGGTACCCGCTTACACGGAGAGTGGCGACAAGGCCGGCCTCGCGGCCGCCCTCAACAATCTTGGCGCCATCAGCGACGCCGCCGGCAACCGCGAACAAGCCCTGGAATATTTCCAGCGTGCCCTGCCCTTGTGCGAACAAATGGGAGATCGCGCCCGCCTCGCCACGACGCTCAACAACCTGGGCGCCGCCTGCGAAGCGCTGGGCCAGCGCACCAAGGCCCAGGACTATTTCCAGCAGGCGCTGACGCTGCGCCTGGAAGTGGGTGACCGTGCCGGCCTGGCCGTCACTCTCGTCAACCTCGGCGCCGTCCACACTGCCCTGGGCGAACGCGCACGGGCCCTGGACTACTACGAACAAGCGCTCCCGGTGTGCCGGGAAGTCGGCGACCGCGCCGGTGCCGCCGCCGTGCTCAATAGCCTCGGCTCCCTCAACGACGCCCTCGGCCAGCGCGACAAGGCGCTGGAATACCACCAGCAGGCCCTGGCAATCCGCGGCGAAATGGGGGATCGGGGCGGCCTCGCGACCACACTCAACAACCTTGGCGCGGTCTACGAAGCCCTCGGCCAGCACGACCGCGCGCTCGGCTATTTCCAGCAATCTCTGCCGATCCGCAACGAAATGGGCGACCGCGCCGGCCTCGCCATCACCCGCTCCAACATCGCCATGGTGCATCGCTCCCAGGGCCGACTCACCGAAGCCGTGGCGGAACTGAAACAGGCGGTGGAACTGGACCGCGGCGCCCAGCACCCGGAACTGGACAGCTACATGGCCATCCTCGCCATGGTGGAAGCCGAGTCTGCCAAACAGCCGGAGAAGCAGGATTGGCTCACTCGGCTGTTTGCGCGGAAACGGACGTAGGTGTCACGAATCCGCGAGGCTCACAAAACATTCCGTG
>JBAWHH010000528.1:0-5500 GCA_049593715.1 Rhodocyclaceae bacterium | reverse complement strand
GCAGTCTGGCCAAAGGCCAATCGGCGGCAGTTCCATATCGCCTGACCACCGCTGGTTGCTCTGCGGTATCGATCAGGATTGCGCCTCAGGGCGGGCCGTATCCAGGTATTCCTTTGCGTCGGCCAAGAGTTGCTCTAGCGGTCCGACCAGGGATTGCGCGAACACGGTGGCTTCCGGATGGTTCTTCCTTGCCGCTTGTTCAGCGCTGGAAGCCAGGCTCTGGAGCTGCCCTAGTCCCACATTGCCGGCCATCCCCTTCAGATCGTGGCAGATTTCTGCCAGCGCCTGACCATTGCCGGAATCGATTGCTTGACGAAGTCTCCTGGGGGTTTCTTGTTGACCTTCGAGCAGCGTGGCCGCAAGCCGGGTACAGAAATCCGTCCGAGCGCGAAGACGCGCTTGAAGGGCCAGCCAGTCGATTCTCTCATCGACAGAACGTGTTGCGTTCGCTGACTCCGGTAGTGAAGGAAAGCCTTCCCCACCGCCCAATGGGCTTCTGCGTGCCCGGCGCAGAACGACAGCAACCAGATCCTCGACTTCCAGCGGTTTCGCCAAGTGATCAACCATCCCGGCCGCCAGGCATTGTTCCCGCTCCTCTGCCAAGGCATGGGCGGTTTGTCCCACCACGGGTAAATTGGGGGCAATTTCACGTATGCGACGGGTTGCCTCATACCCGTCCATCACCGGCATCTGGATGTCCATCAGCACCAAGTGGAAGGCGTCTGCGCCGTCGCAAACGATTCTGTCGATTGCCTGCTGGCCATCGCCTGCCAGGGTGACCTGCGCCCCTTCTTCGGTAAGGAATTCAGTGACGACCAGTTGATTGACCTCGTTGTCTTCCGCCACCAGCAAGGATAGGCCGGCCAGGCGCGGGCCGGTCGGAGCAACTGGGGCTGACGCCGGGCCGTCTGGGACTGCGTCGGGCGCAACGATGAGCGGCAATCTCACTTCGAAGAGGGTGCCCTGGCCCGGCTGGCTCGCAACGCGGATTTCCCCCGCCATCAGTTCCACGAGGCGTTTCGCGATGGACAGGCCCAGTCCGGTGCCCCCGAACTTGCGCGTCGTGCTGCCGTCGGCCTGTTCAAAGGGGGCAAACAATCGTTCGATTTGGTCCGGGCTCATTCCGACTCCCGTATCCCGAACGCCGAGGACCAGGGTATCCGCCTCGCGGCGAACGACCAGGACGACGCTGCCACGCTCGGTGAACTTGACGGCGTTCGAAAGCAGGTTGAGCAGGATCTGCTCGATACGCAGAGGATCCCCGAGGATCCCCGCGGGAAGATCACTTCCCTTGTCGATGCTCAGGCCAATGCCCTTGGCACAAGCTTGGGCTTGGAGGATCTCGATGATGTCTTCTAGCAACTGCGGCAGATTCAACGGGAGCGACTCGATCCGCAGTTTGCCCGCTTCGATTTTTGACAGGTCCAGAATGTCGTTGATGATTCCCAGCAAGAGCCTTCCGGATTGCAGAATCTTCCTGAACGACTCCTCGGCCGACGATCGGCCTGCACTCTTTCTGAGCCCAACCTGGGCCATACCCAGGATGCCGTTGAGCGGCGTTCGAATCTCGTGGCTCATGTTGGCCAGGAACTCGCTCTTGATGCGCGCCAGGCGCTCGGCCTCCCGCCGGTTGGACTCGCGTGCTTCCTCGATCACTTTGCGATCGGTGATGTTCCGAACGACAACGACCCGTTGTTCCTGGTCGAGGGGAAGCGCCCTGGCTTCGTAGTAATGGCAATGGTTGCTGATGGAAAGATCGAATTCACAAGCGGACTGGTCTTTTCCGGCCGTGAGTTCGTCCAATGCCCCGGCAATGTTCCGCGCTACGTCCGCGGGCAGAACGTCTTGCAGTCGCTTTCCAATTGGGTCCGCTGCCGATACGTCCAGCTCAGCCTCTCGCCCCGCCCGGTAGTCGAGGATCGTCCCGTCTCGCCTCAGACGGAAATACAGGTCCGGCAGGGTGAGAAACAGGCTGTTAAGTTCAGCGGTGCGTTGGTTGACCAACTCCTCCAGGTGGTCTTGCTGATCCTTCAGTGCCTGCTCCACGGCTTCGCGCCGACGGATTTCCACGGAAAGTGCCGCGTTTTCTCCCTGCAGCGCTTGCCGGCGACTGTCGGAACGGGCCGCCCGCCATGCGAGTTTCGCGGCGCGAACGCGCAGACGGTCGACCCAAACCGCCGCAAGGATGACCAGGAGGGGGAACACGCTAAGGGTTTCCAGCAGAAACCCCGCGTTCGACCCGCCATAAATCTCTGACGCCGACATCGTTGTCACCAGCGACACGGGCATCGTGCTCACGGAGGTCTTGATGGCGACGACGTTGCCCAGCGATTCCTCGTGCGCGACGGAGGTCAAGTCCGAGAGACGCCGCGGCTGGTCCTCGGGCAGCAAACTGAGCACTTCTTCGGCAAGACGAACGGGAAGCAGGGGCTTGCCATCCGGTCCGACAATTTCTTTTCCGCTGGCGGTGAGCAGGGTTTCGCGGTATGTCGCGCTCCCTTCCAGGTGAATCAGGAAGCGGTACAACTGTGGCAGGGCGGCCCAGGTGGCCACCGAACCGCTGGCCTCCCCCTTGAACAGAACGGGGGCGGTGGCGACGATCCAGCCCTTTTCCGTGTCCACCGTCAGCGTCGTTCCGGAGACAGGGCCCGCACGGGCTATTGGTGGGGCTGTGTCGCCCATGGTATCGGCGAGCACCTGCCCATCGTGACCGAAGAACGCAATGCGCTGAAGACCCGGGCCCGTTCCAAGCTTGCTATCGTTTTCGATCCGCTCGCGAAAGCGTTCGACGATGGCGTCCAGGTTGGCATTCAAGCCATACCGCGGGGACATGCCCAACGCTTTGTTGATCAAATAGGTGCGCAGTTCATGGGCCTCGGCCAGCTCGCGGGTGGCGCCACGCTGGGCCGTGCCAAAATCGGCCAGCGCCGAGGCGCGCCGTTTGCTGTCCGCGATGAGGCGGGCATCCGTGGCGGTGCGCAATTGCGCTTGGGACTGGAAAGCTTTCCACAGCAGCGCGCCAGAGTAGAGGCTGAAGATCGCCGCAAGAATGAGCGGCCAGCGCGCTGTCGGACGAAGAAGCATCGCCAAGATCCCGAGAGACTAATCCTTGCCCGCGAAGAACGCTGGAAAGTAGCGGCGGCTCCCCGGATAGTACTTGCTCACGAGCCGGTTGTAGGTTCCGTCGCTGCGGATTTCCCGCAGGTAGGCATCGAATGCCTCGCGCAATTTGGGCGACGACTTCGGGAACGCCGCTGCCAATCGCTGTTCTTCCGACACCGGTCCGATCACTTTGATCTTGCCGGCCCACTTCTGCAGATCCAAAAGAGCATCTGGCACGTCGAGCAGGGTGAACTCCGCCTCGCCGTTGATGAGGGCTGGAACCATCTCGTTGAGGTTGGTGCTCCGGGTGTAGGCCCGCAGGTCGATGCCTTTGCCCTTCAATCCGTAATTGGCGGGGTCCAGGCAGGTTCGTTCCATCACCAGCAGGCTCTTCTTGCCGATGATCGATTTGGTCTCGGCGATGTCTTTTGCTAGGTTGTCCGTTCCACCGATCGGTTTGACGGGGGAGTCCGCGCGAGCCACCAGCAGAACCTGCGAAGGAAATGTGGGCGCGGAGAAGAGCAGCACTTTCTCGCGCCATGGCAGCATGGTGAAGCCGGCGGCGATCACATCGCCCTTGACGGGATACGCGCCCTCCAGTGCGACTTCCTCGCCGCGGCGAACGACGTTCTTGCCCAGCAGATCTCGCGCGGCGGAGTAGAAGTCTGTCGGCACCAGGCGATACCGAACGCCGATGCGTTTGGCGAATCCTTGCATCAGTTCGACATCGAATCCGTCGCCCGCACCCGTCACGAAGTTGGCGTAGGGAATGCCCAGGTGGCGCAACTCGCCGCGGGCCTGAATCTCTTTGAGATCCGCTCGCGCCGCAAGCGACACGAGGCCAAGCAGCGCGAATGCCGCGCAGACAGCAAAAAGCTTTCGACCCCGCATGATCTTCTCTCCTCGGCCGGATGCCCACATCGATCCCGGACAACCTTCGTGATCGAGAGCCTATCGACAGATATCCGATTCGCTTGAGCCGGCAAAGCGCCGCAGTGCAGACGCCTGGCCGGCGCGGGGCAGCCCGGCCATGATGGGGGCAAGAAAGCCAGGGACGCAAGCGCCATATCGGCGTAGGTACCCTGGGCTGGGTCTGGGCCATCGTCGTTCACTCGGCGGGGACTCGGGATCGGCTGGGCGCGTTGGTCACCTGGACCCAGGCGATGCTCGATATCGTCAAAGGCACCAAGACGCACCGCGCCGTGCGGCCAAGTGCTACGAAATCCTGGTTTCTTCCTCCGAAACCTACGCCCGGTCGCGATCACTCATCTCATGATTCGCCGATTGGCGAGGGTCTGAAGAGTGACGCTCCATTCCGGGCGCGGCACGCATCCGCTGCCTTCATCCGGCCTGTTGGAACTGCTCGCGCAGGCTCGCCACGGCGTCGGGTTCGCCGCGAAGATGGAAGAAAGCGCCCTCACTGTCTGCGCGCTCTTCCAGCACTTCACAACTCGCGTAGATTTGGCCGCGCAGTTGCTGCGCCGACCAGGGAAGGAATAGCTCGGCCTCGACAAGGTTCTGCCGGAAAAACGCGACGATGATCTGGTGCAGTTTGGCGACGTCTTCGGGGCGGCGAGCGCTCATCACGACGCAATCGGGGTATTTCCCCCGCAGCGCCGCTTCGCATTCCGCTTGCGCGGCGGCGTCGCCGACGTGGTCGATCTTGTTGAAGACGCGGATGCGCGGCACGCCACTCGCGCCGATCTCTTCGAGCACCTCGTCGGTGACCTGGACCTGGCGCTCGAAGCCGGGATCGCTGGCATCAACGACGTGCAGCAGCAGCGATGCGTCAAGCGCCTCTTCCAGCGTCGACTTGAAGGACGCGACCAGTCCATGGGGCAGGTTCTTGATGAAGCCGACGGTGTCGCTGACGAGCACGCGGGGCACGCTCTCCGGGTGGAGGGTGCGCACGGTGGTGTCGAGCGTCGCGAAAAGCTTGTTGGCAACCAGCACTTCGCTTCCCGTCAGCGCCCGCATCAAGGTGGATTTGCCGGCGTTGGTGTAGCCGACCAGCGTTACGCCAGCGAGCCCATCGCGCGCTTGCCGCCGGGCGCGCTGCGTTTTCCGCTCGGCATCCATGGCGACGATCTCCTGCTGCAGCTCGGCGATGCGGTCGCGGATCTTGCGCCGATCCAGTTCGGTGTGGGACTCGCCCGCTCCCCGCCCGCCGACGCCGCTACGCTGCCGCCCCTGGGGCCCGGCAAGCTTGGCCGCCTCGCGCAGGCGCGGCGCCATGTAGCCGAGGCGGGCGATTTCCACCTGGGCGCGGGCGGCACGCGAGCGCGCGTTGCGGTGAAAGATCTCGAGGATGACCATGGTGCGGTCCATCACCTCGCAGCCGACTTCCTTTTCGAGGTTGCGCGCCTGGGACGGCGAAATCTCGTGGTCGACCAGGATG
>JBAWHH010000527.1:0-4064 GCA_049593715.1 Rhodocyclaceae bacterium | reverse complement strand
GCCGTCAGCCCGACCTTGCCGGCCGGCGCAGCAATCGCGCCGCCGGCTTTGCCGTCGCGGGCACTTTCCAGTTCGATGCTGCCCAGGGCGCGGGCGCTGAAAACACCGCCCGGCGGCAGGGCCACCGTGGTTCCCGCCGGGACCGAAATCGCATCGTCCGCATAGAGGGCGAGTTTGCCGAAACCGTCGTAGGAATAGGTCTCGGCGGCCATGGGATCGAGGCGGAAGTTGTCGGCCGCGAGGATCACCGTACCGTCCGCAGCGCCGGCAGGCAGCGGCGAGTCGAGGTCGAAGCCGTCTTCCAGCACCGGCGCCGCGCCGAACCGGATGCGGTTGGCGAGGTACTCCGGCGTGTTGGGGTTGGCGCCGCCCGTAGAATCGCCGATCGTCAATGTTGCGCCCGCGGGCACCACGGAAGGGTCGGTGGCGGAAACCTGGTATCGGCCGAGCGTGGCGCCGCCGCGCCAGTCGCCGCCCTGGACGATGCGCGGCGCGACCACCGTCAGGCTGCCGCCGGCACTACCCTGGACGTACGCCGATTCGTAGGTGGCCGCAGTGGCGAAGCGGCCGGCAAAGTCGCGCGTCACGTTCCAGCCCATGGGGCCGGCCTTGAAGTAATTGCGCTTCAGCAGGTCGGTGGTGCCCAGGTAGCGCAGCAGGGGCGATGCGGTGGTGATGTCGTAAACCTTGCCGTCTTCGCTGATCAGCTTGGTGGTGGCCAGATAGCCCGCGGCATAGCGGGCACCGCCACCCGAAACGTCCACGACGCTTCCCGGAGCCGACACCACGTCGCCCTGGCGCGCTTCCAGCAGGATCTCGCCGCCGGCCGTGGCCTTCTGCTGCACCGTTTCGAGCTGGTTGTCGACATAAGGCTGGGTGATGAACAGGGTGCTGCCCTTGCGCAGGTCGAAGGCCACCGGGGCCCCCAGCAGGCTGCCGTCGCGCTGCAGGGGCGCGTCCTTGAGATCGTTGCTGGTTAGGCGGCTGACGTTGACGATGTTGGATTCCATCGCCAGATCGGCCCAGTTGCCGGCGGCGCTCAGCAGGCTGCCGCTGTCCAGCAGAATGCGTCCGCCCGCGTCCCGGGCGATCAGTTCGATCGTCCCGCCGGGCGCGACGATCTCGCCCTGGTTGTGGATCTTGTTGCCGACGACGTGGATCCAGGACCGAAAATCCCGCGGTACCGTTGTCGTGGCACCGCTGTCCGAGGTCACCGTCGCCTGGAAATTGGCGTAACCGTCCGAATGGGACAAGGTCGCCCCATCGTTGAGCAACGGCGTTTCTGTGACGCTGCCGGGAGCAAAGGTGACTGCCCCGTGCTGAACCACCTCGCGGCCCTTGAAGCCCCCGCCGGAACCATCGCCGTCGATGTCGAAATCGAACGCCCCGTTGGCAGGTTCCGAGACCGAGCGCGCCGTCTGCCAGATGGATCCGTTGCGCACCACCGAACTGCCGGCGCTGATGCGCCCGCCCTGGTTGATGGCGAGGGCGGCAATGGAGACGTTGCCGCGGTCGGCGGTGATGTCGCCCAGATTGTTGACCAGGCTAGTGACGTTGACCGGCCCGTCGCCGGCGGTGATCTCCACCATCAGGCCGCGCAGCGCCAGGGCCTTGGGATCGGTCGTATTGTCGGTGTTGCGCTGCCACAGGTAGGCTTTGCTGCCCGCGGCGAGGATCACCTGGCCGTCGGGGGCGGTGATGATGCCGCGGTTCTCGATCATCGGCGCGAGCAGGATGATCGATCCCTCCTGGGCGGCCGAAAGCCGGGCGGAATCGCCGGCCGCGCCATGGACATTGACCAATACCGGTCCGGGCGAGTAAGGCTGGCCGTTCTCGTCCACCGCCTCAAATTTGGTGTAGGGGGCGACGCCGTTGTAGGTGCTTGCGCCCGCGAAACCTTTGACGAAATCCGCGTCGCTGATGTTGAGCGAGCTGGCCAGCAGGGTGTTGACGTTCACCTGGCTGCCGCGGTCGAAGAGGATGCCGTTGCGGTTGAGCAGATAAACCTGGCCGTTGGCGGAAAGCGCGCCCTGGATGATGGACGGATCGGCGTCGAGCACGCGGTTGAGCACCCGCGCGCCGGAGTCGGGCTGGAGAAAGCGCACTTCGCTGCCGCGGCCGATGTTGAAACTGTCCCAGTTGACGATGGCGCTGCGCTGGTTCTGCAGGATGGACATCAGGTTGCCGGTAGCCGTGCCGGCGGTGCTGATGGACTGGATACCCTGGACGATGTTGCGCAGCCGCGGCACCACGTTGGCCGGCAGCACGGTGCCGGGGCGGTCAGCCAGGGCCTCGCCACAGCCGGCCGCCAGCAGCAGGCCCGCCGCGGCGAGGACGGCCAGGCTGCAACAGGGGCCATGGCCCAGAGCGAAGCCGGCGTTGCAGGCCGTTGGGCCGGATTGCCGAAAGCTGCCAGAACGCGCGCGTTGTTTCATCGCCGGCTCCTAGAACTGGTAAGACGCGTTGAAATGCAGCCGGCCGCCACCCTTCGCCACCGAACCATGGGTGTCCTGGGTGTTGCCATCCTTGAGCCGGTGCCCGTAATCGAGGGAAAGAGCGAAGCCGCGCCACACGTTCAGCCTCAGCCCCAGCCCCAGGCTGGCGAGGGTGAAGCGGTCCGGCGTCGGCGACAGAGGCAGCGGATCCTGAATGCGCACGTGGCCGGCTTCGATGAAACTGAGCAGGCGCAAGTCCTTCACGATGTCGTTGTCGCCGCCGGCCAACCGCGGGGAGCGCAGTTCCAGCATGCCGCGGATGCCGTGGTCGCCAACCTGGGTCGCCTCCGGATAGCCACGCACCGAATCGGCGCCGCCGATGGCGAACTGTTCGCTGGACGGCAAGGGCAGCGAAGAGAACTGGCCTTCCAGCCGCGCAGTGAGCTGGAAATCCGCCGGCAGCCGCTGCAGCCGCTGGGCGTTCCACTTGAGGACGGCGAAATTGCTCTGGCCGAGGTAGCGCTTCTGGGCGAACTGCTCGTCGTTGTCGCGCAGCCCGCGCAGAGAAAAATACAGCCCCGCCCCCAATGCCGTTTCGCCTGAAGCATCCGGCCGCGCCCCGGAATACTGGATGGAGCCCAGCCAGTAGGTGAGCGGCGTGGAAAAGCTGCCGGTGCCACCGACGCCCAGATCCTCCAGATAACGCTTGTAGTCCACCCCGAACGTTAGGGAATGGCTCAGGCCGAGCACCGTGCGGATCGGCTCGCTCAAGCGCAGCCCGACGATGTCGCCACTGCCGAGCACGCTGGCGTCAGGCAGGGTCGCGCTAAGGTCGCTGGTGCTGCGGGAGCGTACAGCGTAGATCGCCAGCACTTCGTCGGCGCTGCGCAGCGGCAGGGCGTAGGAGATGCTGGCGACGCGGGCGTCCTCCGGCTTTTCCGGCGCGGTGAGGAAAGACAGCGACAGGCTGTGCTCGCGCTGCCACAGGTTGTCGTAGCGCAGGGAGAACGAGGTGCGCAGCTTGCTCGGGTCCGGCGCCCGGCTGGGGCCGTAGCGATCATTGATTTCGACCCCACCGTGCAGCGGCAACTGGTCCTGCACCCGCAGTTCCACTTCCGTCGTGCCCGGCAGCCGGCCCGGCCGCAGCACGGGGACGACGCGGCGATCCGCGGTGCGGTTCAATTCCCCGAGCTGTTTCTCGACTTCCGGAAAGCGGGCGGGTGCGCCTTCCGCCAGGGCCGGCACCTGCTCCAGGATCCTGCCCTGGGCGAAATAGCGGGCGCCGGTAACGCGGACGCGGTCGATGCGGCCTTCCATCACCTCCAGGCGGATCACGCCGCTGGCCACCGGCTGCTCGGGGATCGCCACCGTGGCGGTGGCGAAACCGGCGTCGCGATAGGCTTTCTCGAGGGCAGCGCGGGCCAGCTCGACGGCGTCGATGTTGCGGCCTTCGCCGAGGAAAGGATAGACCGCCTTCTCGATGGCGGTCGCCGGCAGGCCGCTGTTGCCTTCCACCGCGTATTCCCAGATGTCGAAGCTCGGCTTGGCCTCGGAGCGCGTCTCCGGCGGGGCGGGTGGCGGCCCCTCCGCAGCCAGTGCAGTGGAGAGTGCGAATGGGCCCAGCAGGAC
>JBAWHH010000526.1:0-1862 GCA_049593715.1 Rhodocyclaceae bacterium | reverse complement strand
CTTTCAGCCTCTGGCCGCTCGTAGCAGAGCGACCGATACCAGTAGATGTGACAAATGCATCCCCCGGGTATCGTCCCGCTCCGAGCGAACTTGAGGGATCATCAACGAGCAGTGAGCTAAAGGCGCTGGGAAACCGCTGCGCACGGCCGAGCGCACCCGACGTTATTTTTTCACGATCGCCTTCTAGGTCTTCAGGAACTGCCAAAGATCGTGACGTGTTCGTCAGTTACCTCGCATGGCAGTAAGCACAATACGGCCCGCCAAAGCAAGAGCTTTGTCATTTTCACAGATCAGAGGGCGTATGTGCCGGGGAACATCAATGAGGACTAGCAACGCGTTGCGCTATACGGGTACAGGGACTGCACTCGTTCTAACTCTCGTCGCACTGACGGCGAGCGCTGCTCGGCCGGAGACGAGCGAGCCAATTCAGCCATTACCCCAGGCGGTCCAGTTGGACGCCCGCAAGGTTGCCCTGGGTGAGCGGCTCTTCAATGACAAGCGCCTTTCTCGGGACAATACCCTGGCATGCGTCAGCTGTCACGCACTGAACAAGGGCGGCACCGATTCCAGCCGCGTTTCCGTGGGTATCGGTGGCGCGAAAGGGCCGATCAACGCCCCGACGGTATTCAACGCCAGTTACAACTTCCGCCAGTTCTGGGACGGACGTGCCGACACGCTCGAAGATCAGGCGGCGGGCCCAATCCACAATCCATTGGAAATGGGATCCAACTGGACAGACGTACTGGCGAAACTGAGCCAGGACGGACCACTTCTAGCCAGTTTCAAGGAAGTCTACAAAGACGGGCTGGCGCCGAAGAACATTCAGGATGCGATCGCCACCTTCGAACGCTCACTGGTAACACCGAACTCGCGCTTCGACCGGTACTTGCGGGGGGACAAGGCGGCGCTGAGCGGCGACGAACAACGCGGCTACCAACTCTTCAAATCCTACGGCTGCGTAGCCTGCCACCAAGGCGTCAACGTTGGCGGCAACATGTATCAGGTGTTTGGGGTCATGGGCGACTACTTCGCCAAACGTGGCAACGCTAACGCGGCGGACCTGGGGCGTTACAACGTGACGAAGAAAGACATCGACAAACACGTATTCAAGGTACCCAGCCTGCGCAATGTCACCCTGACGGCACCGTACTTTCACGATGGATCCGCCGCGACGCTCGGCGATGCCGTGGATGTCATGTTCCGCTACCAGATCGGCCGTGCCGCCCCCGCGGCGGAGAAGGAACTCATCGTCAAATTTCTCAACACCCTCACTGGCGAATACAAAGGGAAACCGCTATGAAGGCGCCGCCATTCAACCGCCGTACTCTGGCCCGGATCGCTGGGGGCCTCGTCGCAGTCCTGCTCGTCGCCGTGCTGGCCGTGCTGCTCGTCAAGACGCGCGCCATTGACCTGGACGCGCACAACGACATCGTTGGCGGAATTCGCCAGATGAAACAGACCGATGCCGAGTTGAGTGCCGATCTCCTGAAATCCAAGATGGGCTTCAATCTGAACTACGACCCGCTTGCGGGTGCTTTGCCGGTGGTGGCCTCCCTGTCGCGCACCCTGGGCGAGCGCACCGACTCTTTGGCCGGCGCATCCGCGGCTTCGCGCGCGGCGCTGAAAACCAAACTGGACAGATTCGTCAAGGCGATGGATGAAAAGCTGGCGCTCATCGACCGCTTCAAATCGCAGAACGCTATTTTGCGCAACTCAACGCATTTTCTTCCGACCGCCTTGGCCGATCTCGCCGCTGCCGCGCAGGCAGGCGGCAAGCCGGCAATGGAACTGGGGCGGCAAGGCGAAGCGCTGGTGGCGCAAACCATGACCTATCTCGTGCTCCCTGACGAGCTGAGGAAACA
>JBAWHH010000525.1:0-3758 GCA_049593715.1 Rhodocyclaceae bacterium | reverse complement strand
GTGTGTTCCCCACGCCCGTGGGGATGAACCGAGCATCGCCATGCGCGCCGGATCCACTTCGGTGTGTTCCCCACGCCCGTGGGGATGAACCGCGGGTTATACGTTTCACCGCTCGCCTCAACAAGTGTTCCCCACGCCCGCGGGGATGAAACGATTGGTGACGTCCTATCACTTGTTCCGGCGTTTCCGCTGCTGTCGCCTCGGCTTGCGGTCAATACGCTGCACAAACGAGATCTTCTCGGTCCATTGCCCGAAATCGTCGTCCCAAGCGCGCCAAATCGAAAGCCCGCAATCCTGCCCGGCCTCTAGATTCTTCGGGGGGCAATGCGCAAATCCGGTCGATCGTCTGATCAAAGCGTCGATTCCATGGCTGAAGGCGAATTTCCAATCTCGCTGCGGCAAGCCGCCAGTCCCCGCTCCAAACCGGCGGTGTCCAGGCGCCGGCCGATCGCCACCACCCGGCCGCGTTCGTCTTTCCCCGGCGCGAAGGCGATGACGCTTGTCCGCTTCCCCGCCAGGTCGAAATGCACCCAGCCGTGCGCCAGGCGGGCGATGCCCTTGATGCGCACCACATCCCCGAATTCCCCCTTGGCCGCGCCATCCATCAGAGCGCGCAGAGCAGCGTCGGAATAGGTGCCGGGCAGCGCGGCGCTCCAGGTTTCCAGGCCCAGGCCCACCCCATGGCGCGGGTGGCGATCGTCGTCGCCGGGCGTTGCCTTGACCAGTTGGGAGACGGGTGGCACGTCCCCCGCGATGACGCCATATTCGGCCGTGATGATCCGCGCTGCCGGATTGAGGGAATGCAAGGTCTGTTCGACGGTCAGCAGATCCGCCGCCGAGACCAGATCGGCCTTGTTCACGATCAGCACTGGGGCGATATTCGCCTGCGCCGCAAAATAGGCCGGCAAGCGGGCGTAGTCGCCGAGGAAACTGGCGGCATCGATGAGGGTGAATACCTTGATCTGGCGCACCGCGTCCGCCAGATCCGGCCGGCTCAGCACGCTTACCAGCGTCGCCACCTCCGCCACGCCGCTGGGTTCGATGAGCAGCCGCTGGGGCGACCAGCGCGCCACTACTTCGCGGATCTGTCGCCCGAGGTCATTGCGTAGCGAGCAGCAGATGCAGCCATTAGGCAGTTCCACCACTTCGGCGCCCTGCCCGCTGAGCAGCGAGCCGTCCACGCCCACCGCGCCGAAATCGTTCACCAGCACAACGGTGCGCACCGCCGGATCGGCGCCGGCCAGCAGCCGGCGCAGAAAGGTGGTCTTGCCGGCACCGAGGAAACCGGCCACCACTTCCACATCGGCGGGCCGGATGCGGCGGTGCGACTTCAGGCTCCAGTTCCAGATCCGGTTCGAGATCGGTATCACCAGCAGCCAGTGCTCCAGGATGGCGAGGGCCATGAGCACGCCCAATAAGGTAAAGCCGACCGACTCGAACGCGTCGACGTCCGGCGCCAGGGCTTGAACGAACAGCAACACGGCGACGACCGTGGATGCCGTCACGGAGAACGGAAAGAACGCGTTCATCGGCTTCCGCGTAAGGAAACTGCGCAGGAAAAGCAGGTGTTCCGGCAGGAACTGCTCCTGCAAGTTGCGCACGCCGAAGAACACGTTCAGCTTCGCGCTCTGGTGCATCCACCACAGAATGAGGAACGTCCACAGCCCGACGCGATTGGCACCGCCGGCGGTCAGCGCAATCACCGTCAGCGAGGCGACGATGATCGCCAACTCGTGGTAAAGGCTGGTCTGGATGGCGTGGCCGAAATGGCGCAGCCCGCCGCAGGTTTCGGGGCACGGCGCCCGGCGCGGACCGGTGACGTAACCCATGTAAAAGCTCAGTTCCTGCCAGCCCCAGGCCAGCGTGCCCCAGGTGAAGGCGAGGTATGCGCCGGCCACGGAGGTGTCGTTCTTCGTCGCCGCCAGGCCCCACAGCGCGGCCAGCATCAGCAGTGTGCCGCCCAGCAGGCTCCACTTGAACGTCCGCCGCGGCAGCCCGTCCAGATAGATGATCAGACCGGTGCTGAACCACCAGATGAGCAGGACGAACAGCAGGGGGTAGAGGTGCCGATCCATCGCAAAGCCTCCCCAGCGCGGAGACACAACGTGGCCGATACACCATGATCAACCCAATCCGGCTGTGTTGTCACTCAACTCGACCCGAAGCGAACGCGGGCGGTCACTGCGGCTAGCGATCGGCTATCCTGTTCTTGTGTTTCCGCGATACCCGGCAGGCGCGCTCGGCGTCGCCGGGTGATGGCTGAAGGCTGGCTTATGAGACAAACCATCGAACTGCACACCGAACGCCGGGAGCAACTCATTGACATCACGGCCCGCCTGGCTGAGGTGGTAGCCAGCAGCGGCGTGCGCGACGGGATCGTCTCCGTCTACGCCCAGGGCGCGACAGCGGCCATCATGATTCAGGAGAACTGGGACGAGAGCGTGCCGCTGGACGTGGTCAATCTGCTCGGCAAGCTGATTCCGCGGGGGGTGTGGCTGCACGACGAGCAGGACGGCAACGGCGACTCCCACCTCAAGGCCGGCCTGGTGGGTCCATCGGAGACCATTCCGATCATCGACGGCAAACTCGGCTTGTCCACCTGGCAGGCGGTGTTCTTCTGCGAATTCGATGGCCCGCGCCGTTCCCGCTACATTGTGTGTACGGTGATTGCCGACACCCCGGCGAAACAGCCGTGAAGACATCGGAGCGCAGCGTCCGCAGCGTGGCGGATCCGCACCGGCCAAAACCATCAGATCAGAAGGAGACGCCATGACCACCATTCCCGGCGAACGTTTTCGGCTCTACGGCCCCACGGAACTGGAGGCGGTGATGACAAGGATGACGGCGCGGGCGGCGGGGCTGCTGGTGGGCGCCAGCGATCCGATCCTTCTCGGGGTGCTGCGCCGGGGCGAACCCATCGCCACCATGCTGCAACAGCGCCTCAAGGCCCAGCACGGGCTTGAGGTGCCGCGCTACCGGCTCAGGCTCAAACGCTATGGCGATGACCTCGCCCTGCTCCACCCGGAAACGGAACTGGTGGACAACCCGGAATTCGCCGAGCGGGACGTCACCCGCGCGACGGTGCTGATCGTCGACGACGTGCTCTACCAGGGCCACTCCCTGGTGCGGGTCCTCGGTTACCTGGCCCGGCGCCAGGCCCAGGCGATCCACGCTGCCGTGCTGGTGGACCGCTGCGTCGCCCAGGTCCCGGTGCGCGCCGCCATCGTCGGCCTGCGCCTGCAGGCAGCGCCCGGCGACGTGGTGGAATGCCACGTGCCCCCGTTCGAGAAAGACTTCGCCATTGAACTGCTGCGGCCCGCCATGGCCCAGTGACGCCTTACTGGCCGTCGTAGATCCACTGCAACAGCGCATCCTGGGCCGGGCGCACAGCCCCGCTGGCGTGGGCGTCGTTGACGAAGAACACCACCACCTGCATCCGCCCCGCCTTGTCCAGCACGTAGCCCGCCATCGTCCGCACGCCCTGCAGCGTGCCGCCCTTGACGTGGGCGCGGCCGGCGACGGCCAAACCGGCGAGCCGCTTTTTCATCGTGCCATCCACCGCCACCACTGGCATCGACGAAACGAATTCCGGCATCACCGGGCTGCGGTAGGCGGCCTGCAGCAGCCGGGCCAGGCTGCCGGCGCTGATGCGCTCGCTGCGCGACAGTCCCGCGCCGTTCTCCATCACCAGTTCGGGCATGGCCAGGCTGTTGCTGTTAAGCCAGGAACGGATCGCCGCTGCCCCGTCCGCCTCCCGC
>JBAWHH010000524.1:0-3521 GCA_049593715.1 Rhodocyclaceae bacterium | reverse complement strand
GTGTTGAAGCGCAGGAACCCGAAGACCCCGCCGGCAACCGCTGCCGCGAAGGGCAGCATTCCCACGACGTCGAGGCCGTGGGTCAAATAGGCGATGGCGCCGATGCTCATGAGCACCTCGCCGCCGGCAAGACCATCGAGGCCGTCGGAATGATTAATCGCGTTGATCAGCCCCACCAGCGCGAACACGGTGAAGGGCTTGCCGACGGAAGGCGCCAGCGGATCGACCAGGAATGGCAACTGCGCGACCCAGAGGTCGCCCCCATAGACCACGGCACAGGCGGCCACGATCTGGCCGATGAACTTCGGGTAGTGGCCCAGGCCCAGGCTATCGTCGGCGGCACCGAATGCCATCAGAACCAGCGATGCGAACACATAGCTGGCCAGCCAGGGCTGCTCCGGCACCCAGAACAGGACTGCCGCCAGCGCCCCGCCGACGATGCCCAGCCCGCCGACTCTGGGCACCGCCTCGGCGTGGACTTTCCGCGCATCGGGCATGTCCACCATGCGCAGGCGCGGCGCCAAACGCATCAACGACGGCGTGGCGGCCATGCTGATTGCCAATGCGGTCAGCGCGACGAATAGCAGGTTCACGGAATCGATCTCAACAAGGAAAATGGGTGCCGGACGGGGCTTTTCAGTCGGGGATGTAACTGGCGAACTTGGGAATGGCGGTGGCAGCAAACTCTTCCAGCCGGCGATCGACGATCTGGTCCGGCTGCCCTGGCGCTACGTCGGCCACCAGCCGGACCATCGCGCCGTCGGTACGATGGCGGCGCAGGGCGTCGAGGAGGATGTAAAGCTTGGCGCCGTATTCGTCCGTCGTGATCCGGCCGCGCTGCTGAAACCAGTAATAGACGATCTTGCGCACATCGTTCTTCTGGATCTCGACGCGATTGACTACCGCCGCGGACCCGCCGAACCGGACCGAAGCAAGTTCGTGCCGCCTCAGGTCGACGATCTTCCAGCCATCACCCGGAATGCAGGCCCGCGGCGAATGGGCCGAGACGCCGTCGACCTGGGAAGCGTAGTAACTCACGTAGAGGTTGATGCGGCCCAGGGGATCGCGCGCGACGTAGTCGGCGAGCAGGTAATCGTCGAGCTGAAGCATGCTCAGGTACTCGGGATTGACCGTATCCGCCCTCCCCTGCCAATCGCCCAGGGCCATGGGAAACTCCGCGAAAGGTTTGCGGGACGGCGTGATCTGCGGCGGCGTCGGGAATAGCGCGGTGACGACCACGGCAGCAAGAACGAGAACCCCGGTCACGACAAAAGGGCGTGGCAGTTGTTGTACGGCGGTGCTCCCTGCCGGCGGCTCGCGCCGGCCCGGAGTCCCGACTTCGAAGGAGAACGCATCGGAGAGGGACGACTTTCCCGGACCGATGCGCACCAGCAACGCCATTTCCGCCACCAACAACGCCGTGCAGATGAGGAATACCACCCAGCCTTCGAAATCGTGGAGAAAGCCCTCGGCCATGGACCGGCCGAAGAACTCCACCAGGATTCCGATCACCGCAATTCGCACGCTGTTCATCGCGACCGTGATGGGCAGCGCGGAGAGCACGACCACTATCCGCTTCCATAGAGCGGCGCGGAAAAAGATCGCCGCAATGAACGCGAGGGTGAGCAGTGGGAACAGGTAGCGCAGGCCGCTGCAGGCTTCGACCACCTGCAGGCGCATCGTGCCCAGATCGATCACGTTGCCTTCGAGATAAACGCTGATACCGGCCAGGCGTATCAGCGCGACGCCGATCTGCGACGACCAGAGTTGCAGCGTCTGCGACAGTTCCGCCAGCAGGTAAGCCGGTGGCGGCACCATGAAAAGGAGAACCGCAAGCGGCATCGCCAGCCGCACGAAGCTGCGCACGCCGAAATACGACAGGAACAAGCCCAGGACGGCCACCAGAACAGCGTAAAGGAGGAAGGTTCCAATCATTCCGGCTCGCCCGATGCCGAGCAGCAGGAGCGCGAGGACGATCACCGCCACGCCCCACCACGATCCGGAACGCGGGCCTTCCCCAAGCAGTTCCCGGCGCTGCCAGATCAAGTAGGCCGAAATGAAGGGCACCATGAAACCGAAGCTGTATTCCTCGCGGGTTTCCCAGACGGTAACGAGGCCGCTCACGCCGTCGAAAAAAGCGATGGCCGCCAGCGCGATCACGACAACCGTCCCAAGGACCGCCGGTGAAAGGAACTGCAGTGACCGCGCCGCGATGGCATCCACCCGAATATTGCTCATGGCTGAAGAGAGATAGTGCTGAGGATACGATCGCCTGCGCGGCGACCGGTGAGTAGCTCGACGCCGCGGACTCTAGCCGCGGCCTGTTACGGATTTGTTAGCAGCGCCAGGCAGGCTGCGGCATCGGAAGGCATTCCGTGCCCGCATCATGGAACTGTAACCAGGCATAGCTAGATTCACGGCCTTGATCCGGCGAACAGCCCGCGCGCCCATCGGCGGCTAGCCCCCCAGCACCGCCATCCCCAGGAACGCAGACTTATTCAACATGCGCAGAATCCTGCACGTCATCCAGTCCATCGACCCCCGCGGCGGCGGCCCCATTGCGGGTATCCATGCGCTGCGCGAGGCCGACCAAGCGCAGCGCCACGAGATCCTCTCCCTGGACGACCCCGACAGCGACCTTGTGCGCTCGTCATTGACGCCCGTGTCCGCGGTCGGCCCGGCGGGCTTCCTGGGGTACGCGCGGGGTCTGATACCCTGGCTGAGCCGCCACGCCCAGAGCTACGACATCGTGGTCATACACGGGCTGTGGCGTTTCCACAGTTTCGGCAGTTGGCTTGCACTGCGCCGACGCCCAGTACCCTATTTTGTCCATGTACACGGGATGCTCGATCCCTGGTTCAATGAGCAATATCCCCTGAAGCGGCTTAAGAAATCCCTGTTCTGGCCCTGGACCGAATACCGCGTGCTGCGCGACGCTGCCGCAGTGATCTTCACCAGCGAAGACGAGCGCGAGCGGGCGCGGCGGTCATTCGCCCCCTACCGCTGTCGAGAAACAGTCATCCCCTATGGGATCGCTCCACCGCCCGGAGACCCGGCACGGTTGCGCGACGATTTCCTCCAGAGATTTCCGAATCTGAGGGGGAAGCGCCTCTTCCTTTACCTGAGCCGGATTCATCCAAAGAAGGGCTGCGACCTACTAGTCGAAGCCTTCGCCCAACACGCATCGGCCGACCCCCGGTTGCAATTGGTGATGGCCGGACCGGATCAGGTTGACTGGGTCAAGGACCTGAAGGAGCAGGCGTCGCGCCTGGGTATCGCCGACCGGATTCACTGGCCCGGCATGCTCGAAGGCGACCTGAAATGGGGTGCCTTCCACGCAGCCGAGGTTTTTGTCCTCCCGTCCCACCAGGAGAATTTCGGCATCGTCGTCGTCGAGGCATTGGCCTGCGGCACACCCGTGCTGATCTCCCGCGGAGTGCAGATCTGGCGAGAGATCGAATCGACGGGTGCAGGCCTGGTCGAGGCGGACGATCTCGCGGGCACGCAGCGCTTGATCGAGC
>JBAWHH010000523.1:0-3571 GCA_049593715.1 Rhodocyclaceae bacterium | reverse complement strand
GCCTTCCGCTGTGCCGACGATGGAGGGGTCCAGCACGTAGCGCTGGGGATAGGCCATGGCGTGAGGCAGGTAAGCCGCCTTGAGCCGGCTCAGGCCGTAGTCCCAGGGATTGGGGATGTCGCTGGTCACCGCGACGCCGCAGTCGCCGCAGGCGGTGCACGCTTCGTTCACGTAGCGGGGCGAAATGCGCAGGGTGGCGGTGTAGTTGCCGCGGCTGCCGGTGATGCGCTGCACTTCGGCCAGGGTCATCACCCTGACGTTCGGATTCGCTTTCAAGCGCCGCAGGTTGATTTCCAGTCCGCAGGTGGGGTGGCAGAGCTTGGGGAAATAGCGGTAGAGCAGGGCAGTGCGGCCGCCGAGGGGGGCCTCTTTTTCCGCCAGGATCACCTGCTTGCCGCATTCGGCGGCTTCCAGCGCCGCGGTCATGCCCGAGATACCGCCGCCGACGACGAGGATCGTCGCATTGGTGGGAATTGCCGTCATCAGCCCTCCTCGATGGTGATCCCCCGCTTGCCCATGGGGAATGATTCGGGCGCAAGGATGCAGCCCCGCGGGAAACTCGGCTGATGAATTTACCTATCGAAGGATCGAACAGCTAAATTGGATCGCCGCGCGGGGACATCACGCCAGCCGGCGGATCTCGAAAGACAGGGTGCCCAGATCCCCAAGAGCGTAAGTCGGCGCCGCCGCCAGGCCGGCCACCGTCCCCGGATTCACCATCAGGGTTTCGCCTCCTTTCAAGTTGGGGAGCCGCACGATCTCTGCCTTGTGGCTGTGGCCGCAGCACACCAGATCGAAATCCCCGGTCCCTGCCATCGCCCGCCCGTAGTGAGGGTAATGCACCACGAACACCCGCCGCCCGTCCAGCCGCAGGTCGGCGTCGGCGCCGTGGTAGGTGAGCATGCCCCGGGAGCGCGCCACGAGGTTGGCCATGGCCACCGGATCGCCCAGATTGTTCCCATGCACCACATGCACCGGCAGACCCGTCTCGACCAGGGATTCCAGGGTATGGGCACCGATGACGTCGCCGCAATGGAGGAAAAGTTCGGCCCCGGCCGAGCAAGCTTCTTCCGCCGCCCGGCGGACGAGGGGGGAATGGTCGTGGCTGTCGGAGAGGATGCAGATCTTCATGGGCGGGGGATCCGGTCGGGCAAGTTTGCCATGGCAACGTTAGTAGCGCTGGCCCGAGCCACCGCATTTCTGGATACAAGCGACCGTCGATGCTGTTCCAGCAGCGCGTGCCAGGTACCTTCCGGCAGGTCGTTGAGCCACCCCAAATCTGAGCACACCTTTGCGGACGGATTCTCCCCAAAAGCGCAATGCGTTCAAAGCCATGGAGCCTGCGCGCAGCCGTGAGACCGAGCTTCTGCGGGCCTACTGAACCACCCGCTTGGAGGCCGGCTCTGCCTTGAGATCTGTCTCTGGACCGGTTCTGAACGATGATCCTGACTTGGCCTTTGCTGCCACTGAGCCTTTCGGCGTGTCCCACTGCAATGCAGTCGACACCGGCCACTGACCTTCCGGTAGGGCGCGAATGGCGGCTCTCGCCGTGCCCGCCGGCGGAAAAGCAGAAATGTGGCTTGGGTGCGTGGCGTGGGCGAAGGCGAGTGTCTTGTCCTCTTTCGCAGCCATGCCGCCTGCTCCCTCGTACCGGCCGTGCAAACAGGCCCTCCGGCAGATGGGAAACGACATGGTCGCTGGGACAGTCACTTTCCCGCACGGGGCCCTCCAACGCGCATTGCCCAGCACGCTCCCTTTCAGAGGAAGCGCATCGGATCAATCTTCCACTTCTCCGGCGCTTCGTGGGCGACGATGCGGTCGCCCCCACCCCCGAGCGTGCGCGACAGATCGACGTCTTCGCGCGGGATATAGTGATTGTTCCGGGCGTGGAAGACGATTCGTACGCAGGGCGTGAGCAGGCTGTTTGGGGTCTGCTCAAGAACTACGGCAAGTCGGCCACTTTCCAGCATCACCAGCGAGCCCACCGGATAGATGCCGATGGTGCGTAGAAAAGTCTGTACCAGATCCGCATTGAAGTGGAACTTGCTCCACTCGAAGATCTTGCTCAGCGCCTCCGTGGGTGGTATGGCTTTTCGATACACGCGATCGGAGGTAATCGCGTCGTACACGTCGCAAATGGCGGCCATTTGGCCCATCGGCGAAATCGCCTCGCCTTTGAGTCCGTCCGGATAGCCGCTGCCATCGCGCCGCTCGTGATGCTCAGCCGCAATCGCGATGACGCGCTCAGAAATCCCTTGCGTCTCGCTCAGCATCCGGCGGCTTTGGCCGGCGTGGGTTTTCATTTCAGAGAATTCTTCGTCCGTCAGGCGGCCCGGTTTGTTGAGGATCCGGTCGGGAATGGTGAATTTCCCAATGTCGTGGAGCATGCCCCCAATACCGAGTTGATGGAGGTCATCGCGCCGCATGCCGAGAGCACGCCCGAAGCAGACCAGCAAGGCACATACGCTCACCGAGTGCATGTACGTGTAGTTGTCCTTATTCTTCGCCCGCGCCAGCGACAGGAGGGCTCCGTTGTTGCGCAGAACCGACTCGGTGATCCGTTCCACCACCGGCTCCACTCTATCGAAGCTCACGGGGGTTCCCTGGCGCACGTCGCGCATCACGCCGAAGATGATCTGGCTGGCTTCGCCGACGATGCGCCGTGCCCGAGGCAACTCTTCGCTTGCGGCAACACTCGGAGGCAGTGACTCCTCAACGGCGCGCGGTTTCTTCTGGGCTTGCGACGCTTGCTGAATCCCGACTTCCGCGTGGGCGTCCGCGACGTCATCGCCGAGGGCTGCATCGATGACTTCGCTATCAGTGCTCACGAAAACTTCCTTTGAAGGTCAGGATGGGACTTCCCCCGCCATCACGAACATGGCTGGAATTGCCTGGGTTGAGTCGGGATTGCTCAATGCGCTTGAGCATGGTGTGAAATGGCGAAGTCGCTTCGATCGGCGCTAACCGACAAGACGCCATAACGGCCTGACTGAGCAAGGCTTGACAGCCATCCCAATTCTTCTCCGGATCAGCGCGGACGCGAGGCTCGCCGGCACTGGGTCGTAGCGCTTAGATGAGTAGGAGGCACGTCCTCGTGCTTGCCTTGATCAACAGGAGGTCAGGACGCCACATTGAAAGCCGTACTTCGAGCGAAACTGCGGGACGTGCGTCGCAGAATCACCTGCAGAATTTCGGACGGCGTCCCTACAGAAATCCGCGGGGATGGGTGGGCTCGAACGACGGTCTTGGGTCGGCTCCGAACCACGAACATGGCTGGAGCGGTTCCTCGCGTTTCCGACTGGAGTCAGTGGCCGGTGTCGACAGCATTGCAGCGTGACGGGAGCGGGTCATCGGGCGGCGCTTGCCTGTCTTTGGTTGGGAACGCGAGGCAAGGCTGGGGCTTGTTGGGCTAACCGCGCCCGTGCGCAAGTGGCGCTTGGCAAAGGGGACTGCGGGTGGCGGTCAGGGCTGTCCGCCGAAAGCCGCGGGGGAACCGCGTTAGATGATGAGCGGCGCGAAGTACTCCTCGCCGCCATCGGCACCGGGCAGGGCGTTCAGGCCCTTTTGCCGC
>JBAWHH010000522.1:0-1603 GCA_049593715.1 Rhodocyclaceae bacterium | reverse complement strand
AGGCTAGGCTGTCCGAATTCCTCCGTCTGGCGGCGGAGGGGGAGGAAGTGATCGTCACGCTGCACAAGAAGCCCATCGCCAAAATCGTCCCCATGAGCCGCGGGCCGGAGAGCGAACAGGAGGCTGTGGCGCGCCTGAATGCCTTGCCGTGGATTCGTCCAGGGGGTGGGGGCGCACCCCAAGGTGCCCGTAGCCTGGCGCGGGTGGTGGCGGGCGGCGTTCCCGTCAGCTACCTCGTCGCCGAGCCGGAGCTGGCGCGGCGATGATCCTGTTCCTCGACGCCGGGGCCTGCATCAAGCTCTACGTCGCCGAAGCCGGCTCCGGCCTGGTGCGGCGCAGCGTGCGCAATGCGACGGCGGTTTTTGCCCTCGATCTCGCTTACGTGGAAGTCTGCGGGGCCTTCGCCCAGGCGGCGAAATCGGGATTGCTGCGGACCAAGGACGCCGAAGTGGCGCAGGCGGATTTCGACCGCGACTGGCTGAACATGAACGTGGTGGCGCCGGACGCGGCCATGCTGCGCCGGGCCGCCCAATTCTCCGCGGCGGATTTCCTGCCAGCCTCCGCCGCCCTAAATCTCGCGGCGGCCGAGGGGATACAGCGGCAATTGGGCCGGGCTGTGCCGCTCCGAGTCTGTCTCGCGGATCCGCGCACGGCGGGGATTGCCGCGGGTCTGGGGCTGCCGCTGCTCGATCTGTCGGCTGGCGGGGAGGCTGCGCCGGATTGAACCGCCCATCCGCGGCCCCCGGCTGGCTATAGAGCGAGCCATCGGGGATGTCGCTTGGCGCGAACTTTCCGTCGTTCCCGCGCAGGCGGGAACCTATTTGCCGGTAGCACTGGGAGCCGCCGATGGATTCCCGCTTTCGCGGGAAAGACGCGTTGATTGCGCGCCATCCTTACCGTTGAAATAGCGCAAATGGCTTGCCTTGTCCGTCGAAGCCCGCTTCTGGCGCTCGACTGACTGAACGTAGCAGTCTCCTGGCCCATCTGCCCGTTTCCCATCGTCAGGGCCTATCATGCCGCTCGTCCGGCGCCGCACGGGTTGTCGCGCCGGCAGCATCCGAAAACGACGAGGAAACCATGCAGAAGATCCTGATCATCATCCATGCACCGCCCTACGGCAGCGAGCGCTGCCTCTCCGCCCTGCGCCTGGCGAGCGCCCTCATGGGCCGCGAAGCCGACCGGCCTGAGGTGCGCGTTTTCCTCATGTCCGACGCCACCGTTCTGGCGCTTCCCAACCAAGTGGACGGTGCCGGCAACGGACTGCAGGGCATGGTCGAGCAACTGGTCGGTTACGGCGTGCCGATCCGCAGTTGCCGTAGCTGCGCCCAGGCCCGCGGCCTGGTGGATCTGCCGATGCTGCCCGGCACTGGCATCGGCACCCTGCCGGAACTGGCCGAGTGGACGCTGGAAGCGGACAAGGTCATTACTTTCTGAGCGTCGGGACTATCCGCCTTCAAACACGCGGAGCCGGTTCTCGACGGGAAGGGGGCAGTGCCCCTGCCTTGTTCGCGGAACCGGTCCCGTGCTGGCGTCGCCAACGCAGGGTCGTGATGAGCCCCGCCGGTCCGATGACGAGCCCCCCTCCCATCAGTTGCTGAACGTG
>JBAWHH010000521.1:0-4183 GCA_049593715.1 Rhodocyclaceae bacterium | reverse complement strand
ACCCGGGCGCGGGAAGGCGCTCCCCATCGTTGGGAACCCATCGAGCCCGGCCTGGAAGACGTGTTCATCAACCTGATGGAACGGGCACAGGACAACGCGTGATGAACGGGCTGTCGTGGTCGCGCTGGGTGGGCATCATCCTCAAGGAGTTCATCCAGCTCAAGCGCGACCGGCTGACCTTCGGCATGATCGTTGGCATTCCCATCCTCCAGTTGGTGCTATTCGGTTTCGCCATTAACTCCGATCCGAAGCATCTGCCCACGGCGGTGCTCGCCGCTGACAACAGCGTGTTCTCCCGCACCCTGGTCACCGCCCTGCAGAACAGCAGCTACTTCCAGGTCGTGCGCCAGATCAGCAGCGCAGCGGAGGCGGACGAGTTGCTCTCTCATGGCAAAGTGCAGTTCGTGGTGACCATTCCCGAAGGGTTTTCGCGCAAACTGGTCCGGGGGGAGCGGCCTACTTTGCTCGTGGAAGCCGATGCCACCGACCCGTCGGCCACCAGCAACGCCGTCTCGGCGTTGGCGAATCTCGGCAGCAACGCCCTGGCGCGGGATCTGCAGGGCAGCTTGCGGCCCCTGGCGAAAACGCCGGATGCCCTGGAAGTGCGCATCCATCGCCGCTACAACCCGGAAGGCATCACCCAGTACAACATCGTGCCCGGCCTGCTGGGCGTGATCCTCACCATGACGATGGTGCTGATGACGGGGCTGGCCATGACGCGGGAGCGGGAGCGGGGTACCTTCGAGAACCTGCTGGCGACGCCGGCCGTGCCGCTGGAAGTGATGACCGGCAAGATCGTGCCTTACATCATGATCGGGCTGATCCAGGTCACCCTGGTGCTGCTGGCGGCGCGCTTCATTTTCCAGGTGCCGATGGAAGGCAGCCTGGTCTTGCTCTACGCCGTGGTGCTGCTGTTCATCGCCGCCAACCTGACGCTGGGCATCACCTTCTCCTCCATCGCCCGCAACCAGTTGCAGGCGATGCAGATGACGTTCTTTTTCTTCCTGCCGTCCATCATCCTGTCGGGTTTCATGTTCCCCTTCCGCGGCATGCCGGAATGGGCCCAGGCCATCGGCAATCTGCTGCCGCTGACCCATTTTCTGCTGCTGGTGCGAGGCATCCTGCTCAAGGGGAACGGTCTGATGGAACTGTGGCCCCAGGTCTGGCCCATCCTGCTGTTCATGCTGGTGGTGATCGCCGTGGGGCTGCGGTTGTATCGGCGGACGCTGGACTAGCCGGGGCCGGCGGCGCCAGGCCGAGCAGGCCGATTGCCTCTCCCGGCCGGACGATGCGCAACCCGACCAGGGCGAATTTTCGGCGCGCCAGGGTCAGCAGCGCCTTGTCCCGCGTGACAAGCAGGTCGGCGCCAGCGCGCGTCGCCAGTTCCAGGAACTTCTGGTCGTCCGGATCGCGGCAGCGGGGCAGGGCGGGGATAGGGGCCGACGGCTGCGCCGGTTCGACGATCGCCGCGATGGCGAGGTAGTCCCTGCCCAGTCCCTGGGCGGCAGCTTCGCCATAGCTGAAGGGCGGACGAGACAGGACGTGGGCGAGTTCATCCAGGCAGCGCTGGTCCGTGAGCAGGCTGATTTCGCCCGAGCGGGCGGCCGGGAGGAGGGGCGCGCAGTGCGGGTCGCGCCAATGGAACAGGTCGAGCACCACATTGGTGTCCAGCACCACCTTCGCGCTCACCGCACCTCCCGCCGTTGCAGCAGCCAATCCGGGGGCGCCGAAGCGCCGCCGGTCCGGCGAGGCCCTGTTGCGTTCAGGCCGCGCTCGGCTCCCGCAGCAGTTCGGCGGCGTCTGCTTGCACGATGTCCAGTCCGAGGCGGGAGCAAAAGCGGCGTTCCTTGTCGTTGGGGTCCGGGATCAGCGCCCAGCCGGCGGGTTTTCCCGCACCGTAGATGATGTCCGACATGACCATGCGCTCGGTGTCCCGCTGCAGGCGCAGACCGAGCAGCGCATATTGTTTGCCGATGCGCAGGCGCTTGAGGAACGCGGGAATGCCGAAGCCGCCCATCAGTTCGGTGATGTAGTCCACGAAGTCGGCATCGGAGGCGATGTAGTCCGCCTGGGGCAAAGGCGTGCCCAGGGGTTTGAACAGGATCGGTACGTCCGGATCGATGCCGTCTTCCGTCGCCGCGCGGTAGCGCTCGCCGTCGTGGCTGTAGAGCCGGAAGCGGAAGTCGGTGCCGGCGATCCGTGCCAGCCCGACGATCAGGGTGTGGGGCGTGGCGGCGTACAGCTTCTGCAGCCCGGTATCGCGGTTGACATCGACGATGTAAGGGGCGCCCAGTTCGAACAGCCAGCGGTGAAGGGGCGACTCGGTCCACACCGTCTCGCCGTAGGTGGTATTGAGAAAACGGTTGAGATAACTGCGGCCGCGTTTCAGCTCGACGTTCATGGCGGCGCGGGGAAACTCGTACATCAGCCGCGGCGCCATGGGGCTGCCGTTGTTCATGGCGAGAATGAGTTCGTCGCTGGTGGCGGGGATCGGCGCACCCGTGGCGACGTTGGTGACGCCGGCCAGGGCGCCCGGCCCCAAGTAGGGGACAACGTCGCCGCGGCGGATTCCTTCTTCGATCTGATTCAGTACATCCGATGTCATGTCCGTCTCCTCGTGCAAGTGCACAGGAGTCGAGCAAGAACCGCGCCGCCGAAGAAATCAGGGTAAGCGGCTGATTCCGGATGAGTTTCAAGGTGTTAGGGAATGTCGCGTTTGCGACAAGTTGATTTTCCTGGTGCCGCGGCCGGGACGCCGGCCCACGCCCGGTGCAGCCGACGCCTAAAGCGACGACAGTTCGACCTCGTACAACCCGCCCAGGACCACGTGTTCACCTTCGGCCTTTAGCACACCCGGCAGCAGCCCCGCTTTGCAGAAGATCTTGGGTAGCGGCACCCGCGTGGTGAGGATGAAATCGCCGAATTCCCCCGCCCGCTCCCGCGACGCCGAGAAAGAGTTGAGATTGTTGAGCAGCACCACCCGGCGCGAATCCGAAATCTTCTCCAGTTGTTCGTGGTCGGCGAGGCGATTCACGCCGCGATGAAGCTCGATGTGGCTGGGCAGTTCGCGCTTGCCGCGGGGTTCGCGATGCAGCTCGTACTGGCAATAGGTGTAGACCAGGTCTAACTGGGCTTCCACCGCGTTGGTGCAATAGAGTCCCCGGGTGCGGGCGGACAGGAAGTGGGCATAGGCTTCCCCGGCCTGGTCGCGCAGTGGGGCACCGTGGTGGCGGGTCAGTAGGCCAAAGCGCGATTCCACCCAGCCTTTTAATACGGCGCCTTCACGGCCGTCCGCATCGAAAGCCCAGCCGCGAAGAATGCGCAGGTAATTGGCGTTGGCCCGGCTCTGCCGCGCGTCCTGGGCCAGCCCGGCTTCGTCCAGATGTTCCAGGCGGAAATGCACCGCCATGTAGTCGATGAATCGTTCCGCGCGCTCATGGGGCGTGGTCAGCGCGGCCAGGGCGTCGAACAGCGAACGATGCAGTTCGGCCACCCCGTCGATGATCAGCGGGGAAGGGTGCTCCTGGAAGGTCAGGCTGCCGAGCACCACCGCCGGCAGGTTGCAGCGGTTGATCGGCAGGTGGGCGCCCCGGGGCAGACGAACCGCCACCACAGGAGCCTCCGCTTTGTCGCTCAACCGACAAAGGCCGTGGCCATTGTCACAACCGTCACCACCGGCGGCTACCGCTAACCCGGCGATAAGTTCTTTCATTTCAGTATGTTAGGTAGTCAAAACGGTGCTGGCACAGGCCTTGCGCTAAGGGAAGCGCAAGCAAATCGTTTTTTTGCTCCGCTTTTCGACTCGAACGACTGGAAGGAGATTGAGCATGCGTCTGCGTCAATGCGCCATTTACGGCAAAGGTGGGATTGGCAAGTCTACCACCACCCAAAACCTGGTCGCCGCCCTTGCCGAGGCTGGCAAGAAGGTGATGATCGTCGGCTGTGATCCTAAGGCTGACTCGACCCGTCTGATCCTGCACAGCAAGGCGCAGAACTCGGTCATGGAACTCGCCGCCGAAGCCGGCTCGGTCGAGGATCTGGAACTCGAAGACGTGCTGTCCGTCGGTTACGGCGGCGTCAAGTGCGTCGAATCCGGTGGCCCGGAGCCAGGTGTCGGCTGTGCCGGCCGTGGCGTCATCACCGCCATCAACTTCTTGGAAGAAGAAGGCGCCTACGACGAGGA